>JBBTDR010000482.1:0-2478 GCA_038042665.1 Nitrospinota bacterium | reverse complement strand
GCCGCCGCCGCGCGCGCCTTCGCCGAGGCGGTCGCCCGGGCCGCCGCCCGCGCCTGAGGGGCCGCCTTGGCGGCCGGACGCGTCCACCTGCACATCCTGGGAGGGGTCCAGGGGGTCTGGTACCGCGCCAGCGCCCGGGAGGAAGCCCTGGCCCTCGGGCTCACCGGCTGGGTGCGCAACCGCCCGGACGGCTCGGTCGAGCTCCTGGCGGAAGGCCCCGCCGGGGCCCTCGAAGCCCTCATCGCCTGGTGCGGGAAAGGCCCGCCCCTGGCGCGGGTGGACGAGGTGCGCGCCGAGCGCGGCGAGGCCTCGGGGGAGTTCCTCTCCTTCGACGTGAGGTAGCTCCGAAGTCAGGTGATTCACTGATCAACCGCGCGCGCGCGGGACACCCCTTCTTGGGCCTCCGCTCCCCTCTCCCCCGGGGAGAGGGAGAAGGACCGGACGCGTTGCGAAACGCGTCGCGCTAGCCCTCTCAGACGCCGGTGTAGCCCGTCCAGAGGATGAGGTAGGTGGAGAGGATGCTCAGGTAGTTCGAGATGAGCAGCAGCCCCAAAGCGAGCATGACGGCGCTGCTGCCGAGCTCCACGGCCCGGAAGTAGCTGCGGAAGGACGCGTGGTAGCGCAGGAAGTAGCCGATTCCCAGGCCGCTCAGCAGGAAGGGCACCGCAAGCCCCGCGGAGTAGGCCGAGAGGAGGAGGAGGCCCCTCCCCGCCGTCTGCTGGGTGCCCGCGAAGAGCAGGATGCTCCCCAGGATGGGTCCCACGCAGGGGGTCCAGCCCGCCGCGAAGGTCACCCCCACCAGGAAGCTCCCCGCCCAGCCCGCCGGCTTGCTCTGGAGGTGGATGCGCTTCTCCCCCGAGAGCGCCGGGAAGAACGCCGCCGCCGCCGCGTAGAGGCCCACCGCGGCGGCCACCCCGCCCAGGGTGACCGCCCCCTCCTGGATGCCCGCCAGGCCGAGCACCATCAGCAGGCCGGCCGCCCCGCCCGCCAGCCAGTCGGGCCAGCCGGAGACGAGGGATTGAAGGCGGAAGCCCAGCGCCCGGTCCCCGACGTAGAGGCCGAACATGGTGATGAGGATCCCGCCCCCGATCCGGATGCCGTTCTGGTAGGCGTAGAGCAGCTGCCCGGCGTAGGAGACGCTGGCCCCCAGCGCCACGAAGATGGCGGTGAAGCCCGCGACGAAGAAGAGAGAGTTGAGCACGACCTGGAGCCGCACCCGGGGGGCCATCTCCCCCGACCGCATCTCCTCGTGGGACAGCCCCGTGAGGAAGGAGAGGTAGCTCGGGAACAGGGGAAGCACGCAGGGAGAGGCGAAGCTCAGCAGCCCCGCCCCGAAGGCGATGCCCAGGGAGACGCCCTCGGTGATCATGCGCCGGCCTCCCCGGGGCGGAGGATCATTCCACGATCACCCGCGCGAAGGCGTTCCCCTCCGCGAGGGGCAAGCCGGTGACGAAGTAGCTGTAGGTGCCCGCCCGGGTGAAGGCGGAACTCGCCGCCGCCCCCGGGCCGAACGCCGCGCTCACGTAGGTACCGTCCGGGGCGAGGAAGAACAGCGTGGGGGACTGGGTGGCGCGGATGAGCGCCTCGCCCTCGTTGAAGATGACGGAGGAATAGCCCGGCGTCGCGTTGAACCATATCACCGTGCTCCCTCGCTCGATGCGGACCTCGCGGGGGGTGATCCCGTCCCGGTCGATCCGGATCACGTGGAATTTGCCGAAGCCTGGAAGCTGGGCGTCCGCCGGCTGCTGCTGGGGCGCGGCGGGGCGCGGCGGGGCCAGGGGCCTCCGGGAGGGCGAGCCGGTGGAGGCCGCGGAGACGGGATCCGCCAGCCCCGCCCCCAGGAGCATCCAGGCGGCCAGCAGGAAGAACAACCGCGCCCGCGGGATATTCCCCGGCCTTGCGCTCAGGGTTTTCACGCCCTAGGTCCCTCTTCCGGCGGCGGGGGCGAAGGGATCGCGCAGCTGGATGGTGTCCTCCCGCCCCGGCCCCGTGGAGACCAGCCAGATCTTCTTGCCGGTCAGGCGCTCGAGGGCGGCGAGGTAATCGCGCGCGCGCCCGGGGAGCGCCTCCCAGGAGCGGGCGCCCGAGGTCGGGCTCATCCAGCCAGGGAACTCCTCGTAGACGGGCTTGCAGCGCTCGAGGACGTTGATCTCGGCCGGGAAGCTGGCGAGGCGCTTGCCCTCCAGCTCGTAGGCGACGCAGGCCTGGATGCTCTTGTGGTTGTCGAGGACGTCGAGCTTGGTGATGATGAGACCGTCCAGCCCGGTGACCTGGATCGAGTGGTTGGCGGCCACCGCGTCGAACCAGCCGCAGCGGCGCGGGCGGCCGGTGGTGGCGCCGTACTCCCCGCCCGCCGCGCGGAGGCGCTCGCCCTCCTCCCCGTGGATCTCGCTCGGGAAGGGCCCCTGCCCCACCCGGGTGCAGTAGGCCTTCATGACCCCGAGGACGGCGCTGAGCTTGCCGTAGGGCAGGCCCAGC
>JBBTDR010000481.1:0-11889 GCA_038042665.1 Nitrospinota bacterium | reverse complement strand
TCGCCTCGAGGGCCTCCTCCCCCCGGCCGGGGGGCACGGCGAGGGGCTCGCCGTAGCTCAGGACGAAGCGGGCGAAGGGGAGCGGGATGATCGTCCCGTCCCAGCTCGGGAGCCGGAGGAAGCGGGAGACCGCCACCCCCAGGGGGACGATGGGCCGCCCCGCGAGGGCCCCGAGGGTGACGACCCCCATCTTCAGGCGCTCGGGGGGGCCCTTGGGGCCGTCCGGGGTGACGACGATATGGAAGCCCGCCTCGATGGCCCGCACCAGCCCCCGCAGGGCGGCGGCTCCGCCCTTGCTCCGCCCGCCGAGGGCGCTCGAGGAGCCCCGCACGGCGCGGCTGCCCAGGCGCACCACGATGCGGGCGAGCAGTTCCCCGTCCCGGCTCCGGCTCACGAGACAGGCGCTGGGCAAGCTCCTCGGGTAGAAGAAGCCCGTCAGGCCCATGGTCCGGTGCCAGCACACCCCGATGTACGACCCTCCCGGGGAGGCCAACGCTTGGGCGTGGAAGCCGGGCTCGATCACCTCCGCTCGCCCCGCCGCGTAGGCCAGCCGCAGGTAGCCCGCGATGGCGGCCGCGCCCAGGCGGACGGGAAGCGGGGCCTGGGGGCTGCACCCCCACTCGTCGAAGGCGGGCGCTTGCGTCCCTCTCGCCGCGCTCACCGCCCGCTCTCCAGCAACTCGATGATCCGCTCCGCCGCCCGGCCGTAGGGGTCCGGCCCCTCCAGGGAGCGGCGGATGGCCTCCAAGGCCCCGCGCTGCCGCTCCCGGGCGCCGGGCTCCTCCACCAAGCGCGCGAGAGCCTCCGCGATGGGGGCCGGGCGCACCCGTCCCTGGTGGAGCTCGGGGGCGGCCTCCCGGCCCGCCAGGAGGTTGACGAGGCTCAGGTAGTCCACCCGGATGAAGAAGTACTTGGCCACCAGGTGGGTGAAGGGGTCGGAGGCGTAGACCACCACCAGGGGGGTGCCGAGCAGACCGATCTCGAGGGAGGCCGTGCCGCTCGCCACGGCGGCCGCGTCCGCCGCCCGCGCCACCTCGGCCATCCGCCCCCGGACGACGCGCAGGGTCACTCCCTCCTCCCGCGCCCGCCCTGCCACCGTCCCCGGGCGCAAGGCCTCCGCCTCGGAGAGGAGGAAGACGGCGTCCGGCCAGCGCTCCCGCAGGAGCCTCGCCGCCCCGGTCATGGGAGCCAGGTGGCGGTCCACCTCCTTGGGGCGGCTCCCCGGCAGGAAGGCCACCACGCGAGCCCCGGGCGCGATGCCGAGGGCCCGGCGGGCCTCCGCGCGCCCGGGCGCCTCCCGAAGCGCGTAGGCCACCGGGTTGCCGACGAACTCGGCGCGCCCCCCCTCCCGCCGGAAATACGCGGGTTCGAAGGGGTAGATGGTCAGGGCGAGGTCGAAGGTGCGGGCGATGGTGCGCGCCCGGCCCGCCCCCCACGCCCACACCTGGGGCGGGATGAAGTAGATGAGGCGCGGCCCCCCGGGCAGCTTCCGCAAGGCCTTGGCCAGGCTGAGGTTGAAGCCGGGGTAGTCCACGAGGACGACGGCCTGGGGCCCCTCCCGCCGCACACCCTCCACCAGCTCCCGCCGCAACCGCCGCAGGCGGGGGAGGATGCGCGGCACGTCCAGGAGGCCGGTGACGGCGAGGCCGCCGATGGGGTGGAGGATCTCGCAGCCGGCCGCGCGCATGAGCGGGCCGCCCATGCCCGCCGCGCGCAGGCCGGGCCGCCGCGCGGCCAGGGCGGCGAGGAGGCGCCCCGCGTGCATGTCCCCCGAGGGCTCCCCGGCCACCATCCAGATCCGGGACGCCTCGGCGCTCATGCCGCTCCTTCGCCGGACCAGCCGAGGAGGGCCACCCCGGCCGCGTCGGCCTCGCGCGCGAAGCGCTCCCGCTCGAGGAGGAAGGTGCGCCCGGCTTCGATCAGCAGGGCGGAGGCCCCGCCCTCCCGGATGGCCTCCAGGGTGCCCAGCCCCACCACGGGGATGTCGTAGCGCGGGTCCTGGGCGGGGCGGGCCGCCTTGCAGACGAGGGCGCCCTTCCCCGCGAGGCGGCAGCCGCGGCGGATGGCTTCGTCGGTCCCCTCCACGGCCTCGACCGCCACCACGGCCCCCCTGCGCACCACGACGGTCTGGCCGATGTCCAGGCGCGCGACCTCGCGGGCCACGCGGATGGCGTAGCCGGCGTCCTTGCGCTGGGCCTCCTTCAGGCGGCGGCGGCCGATGGGACCCTCGGGCGTGAGCAGGTGGGCGAGGAAATCCGTCTGGGGGAGCACCCGCAGGCCGTTGTCCTCGGCGTAGCGGATGACTTCGTCCATGATGGTGGCGTCGGCCATGTTCCCGGCCCGGCGGATGAAGCGCAGGGCGTCCAGGTCGAAGCGGAGGGTCTGGAAGAGGAGCCCCTTCTCCACCTTCCCGGCGAAGCCGATCTGCCGCACCCCCTCGGAGTGGAAGAAGCGGATGATCTTCTTGGGCTGGCTGGGGGGGAGGTGGACGATGGCGTCCGCGCGCGGCCCGAGCGCGGTGCGGACGGGGCCCGAGAGGGCAACCACGGCCACCTCGCGGCCCTGGCCCCGCGCCGAGGCGAGGAACTCCTCCGCCAGGGCTCCCGAGCCCGCGATGAGTCCGATCCGCTCGCGGGATTGGCTCATTCTGGAGAGGGCTAGCGGCGGGCGGACGCGGGCAGGTCCAGCATCCGGACGACGCGGAGGGCCACATCCAGCGACCGCAGCTCGCGATCGGGGTCGGCCACCACGGCCCCCGACCGCACCGCACCGAGGAAGTGCCGGAGCTCAAGCTTGAGGGGGTTGTCCTTGTGGACGAAGAGCCGCTCCACCTGGCTATGCTCGCTGTACTTCAGTTCCTCGCGCGAGAGGGAGTGCTCGCTCGAGGCCTGGCGGTGGATGCGGAGCTCCTGGTCGGCGTAGTCGAGGGTGATGTAGGCGTCCGGCTGGGTGACGGCGAGGGTGCGGATCTTGTTCTGGGTCACCCGGCTGGCGGTGAGGTGGGCGACGCAGCCCCCCGCGAAGCGGAGCTGGACGTTGGCCACGTCGTCGCGGTCGCTCAGGACCGAGGCGCCCACGGCGGAGAGATGGACGATCTCCTCGTCCACCAGGCGGATGACGATGTCCAGGTCGTGGATCATCAGGTCGAGCACCACCCCGTCCTCCTGCACCCGGGGCGAGAAGGGCCCCAGCCGGCGGCACTCGATGAGGGTGGGGTCGCGGACGATGCGCGTGAGCTCCTGCACGGCGCCGTTGAAGCGCTCGACGTGGCCCACGTGGAGGACGAGGCGGTTCCGGCCCGCCAGGCGGAAGAGGTCGCGGGCCTCCTCGACGGTGGGGCAGACGGGCTTCTCGACCAGGAGGTGGACGCCGTTCTCGAGCAGGAGGCGGGCGAGCTTGTGGTGCTGGGCGGTGGGGACAGCCACGATGGCGGCGTCCACCTGGCCGATGAGCTGGGCCGCGTCGGCGCAAGCCGCGGCGCCGTAGCGTCCTGCCACGTCCTCCGCGCGGCGCCGGTCCACGTCCGCGACGGCGGTCAGGCGGACGTCCACGAGCTCCGCGAGGGCGGCCACGTGGTAGCTCCCCATGTGGCCCGCTCCGACAACCCCCACCCGCAACGCGTCCATCCGTCAGGCCCTTCTCCGCCGGGCAATCACACGGCCCCGTGGTAGAGGCCCCGCTCCGAGGAGCGGATGAATTGTACCACGGTTTGGATCTCGCGTCCCGGGGGCAGCTCGGCCTCGATGCGGGCGGCGGCTTCGGCGGCCGTCCCCGCCCCCTGGAACAGGATCCGGTAGGCCTGCTTCAGGTGGCCCCTCACCTCGGCCGAAACCCCCCGCCGCTTGAGTCCCACGACGTTGAGGCCCCGCACCCGCGGCGGGTTTCCCTCGACCGTGGTGTAGGGGGGGACGTCCTTCCGGACCCCGCTCGGCCCCGTGATGAGGACGCCGGGCCCGATGTGCACGAACTGATGCACGCCGGCGCAGTGCGCGATGAAGGCGTCGTCCCCGACCTGCACGTGCCCGCCGAGGGCGATCCCGTTCGTGAAGATGACCCGGTCCCCGACCTGGCAGTCGTGGGCCACATGGGCCCCCACCATCAAGTAGCATTCCCCGCCCACCCGGGTGACCTTCCCCTCGTACATCGAGCGGTGGACGGAGACCGCCTCGCGGAGCACCGTCCCGGCGCCGATCTCGACCCCTCCGCCGGGACCCTGGGGCTTGACCACCTGGGGTTCGGCGCCGACGGCCGCCCCGGCGAAGATCCGGCAGCGGGGCCCGATGACGGCCGGGCCCTCGATGACGGCGTGGGGGCCGACCTCGCACCCCTCGCCCAGCCGGACCCCCGCGCCCACGACGGCCCCCGGGCCGATGCGGACGCCCGGGCCCAGGACGACCGCGGGGTCAACGTGCGCGGCGGGGTGGATGAGGCTCACGGCGCGGGGGGACGGGGGATGGTCACCGCGGTCAGCACCGCGTCGGCGGCCGTCTTCCCCTCGACGAGAGCGGCGCCTTCCATCTTCCAGTAGTTTCTCCGGCTCCGGAGGAGTTTCACCTCGAGCCGGAGCTGGTCGCCGGGGAGGACGGCGCGGCGGAAACGGACGCTCTCGATACCGCCGAAGAAGAAGTCCGCCCCCTCCTCCATCAGCCGGAGGGAGAAGAGGCAGAGGAGGCCCGCCTGGGCCAAGGCCTCGACGATGAGGACACCGGGCATGATGGGGCGGCCCGGGAAGTGGCCCAAGAAGAAGGGCTCGTTGTGGGAGACGTTCTTGAGGGCCACGATGGAGACGGCCTCGGCGTCGACCTCGAGCACCCGGTCCACGAAGAGAAAGGGGTAGCGGTGCGGGAGGAGGCGCTGGATCTCCTCGGGCCCCATCATGGCTCGCCCTCTTCCCCGGTTTTCCCCTCGAGCGCGCGGATCCGCCGGAGCATCTCGGGCAGGCGGCGGTAGGCCGCGAGGCGCCGGCGCGCCTCGCCCGCCTCGGCGGCGGGGGCGTCGAGGTAGTCCTTCCCGCCCTCGAGGCTCTTGGTCACCCCGGTCTGGGCGGCGAGCCGGGCCCCGTCGCCGACGGTCACGTGATCGGCGATGCCCACCTGGCCGCCCATGACCACGCGGCTCCCGATGCGGACGCTGCCGGAGATGCCCACCTGGCTCGCCAGGGCGCAGTCCTCCCCCACCACCACGTTGTGGCCCACCTGGACGAGGTTGTCGATCTTGGTTCCGCGCCCGATGCGGGTCTCGCCCAGGGCGGCGCGGTCGACGGCGGTGTTCGCGCCGATCTCCACGTCGTCCTCGATCACGACGGTCCCGCGCTGGGGGAACTTGACCAGGCGACCCGCCTCGCCGGGGACGTAGCCGAAGCCGTCCGCCCCGATGACCGCCCCGGCGTGGATGATCACCCGCTCGCCGGCGCGCACGCCGGGGTAGAGGACGCAGTTGGGATGGATGACGCAGTCCGCCCCGAGCTTCACCCCGTCCCCGAGCCGGGCCCCGGCGCCCACCTGGCACCGGTCCCCGATCTCGGCCCCCGCCCCGATGGAGGCGCCCGGCCCCACGGCGACTTCGCGCCCCAGGCGGGCGGAGGGGTCGAGCGCGGCGGAGGGATGAATGCCCGGGAGCCGGGGCGGCGCGGGCCGCAGCAGCTCCACCGCGCGGGCGAAGGCCAGCAAGGGCCGGGCGCACCGGATGCCCGGGCGTCCCGGATCCACGCCCGGGGGGACGATCAGGGCTCCCGCGGCGGAAGAGGTCCTGAGCTTCCCGGCGGAGTCGGCGCAGCTGAGGGAATCCGCGCCCGCGGCGGCGTATTCGGCCACATCGCGCACCTCGAAGGCCCCGTCACCCACCACCTCGCCCCCGAGGAGCCGCGCGATCTCCGAAAGCCGCATCGTTACTTCTTCTTTTTGCTGTCGTAGACCTGGATGACTTTTTCCGTGATGTTGCTCTCCTGGGTGGAGAAGAGGACGCCGCTCGCGGTGCTGTCCAGGATCAGGTCGAATTTGTCGTCCCGGCCGATTTGATGAACGATGTCGCGCAGCTCCTTGATGATCTGGGTAATTGCGTGGCGCTGGCGCTCGCCCAGGTCGCGCTCGCTGTCCTCCAGGAGGCGCTTGAGCTCATCCTGCTCCCGGGCGAGGTCCCGCTGGCGGCGGCGCAGCTCCACGCTCTTGCGCTCGCGCTCCTCCTCGCGCCAGATGGCGCCCTTCTGCTCGATCTCGATCTGGAGGTTTTGGGCGTCCTTGCCCTGCTTATCGAGCTCTGCCCGCTTGGCGCGGAGCGAGACCTGAAGGCGCTCCTTCTCCTTCTCCAGGGCCTGGGTGGCCTCCTTGCCGGCGATGGACTGGGCGATGACACGCTGAACGTTCACCACCCCGATCCGGGCGGCCGACGCCGCCCCGGGGTTCCACCCGAGGAGGAACGCCGCCACCCCGAACCCCGCCACACCAATCATCAACCGTCGCACGGATTTCATCCTCCAACAGATGCGGCAAGACACGCGACGCCTAGAAAGCGGAACCAACTCCAAAATGAATCTCCCGCGGGCGCTCGCCCGATTTTTTATCGATCTTGTAGCCCACGTCCAGGCGGATGGGGCCGATCGGGGTGATGAAGCGCAGGCCGAAGCCGGCCCCGAAGCGGAGGTCGCCCAGGTCGAAGGCGTCGTGGGTCTCCCATACGTTGCCCGCGTCGGCGAAGACGGCCAGCTGGGTGGGCCCGATGAAGGGGTGCGCGAACTCGATCGAGAACAGGGCCGAGGTCAGGCCGCCGATGGGGTCGCCGACCTCGTCCTTGGGGCCGATGTCCCTGGCGCGGAAGCCGCGCAGCTGGTGGCTTCCCGTCACGAACAGGCGGCGGAAGGCGGGCACTTCGTCCCCGCTGAGCGCGTCCTCGTAGCGGAGGTTGGCGCGGTAGGAGAAGATCAGGTCCTTCAGGAAGCGGAACCTCAGCCGGTCTCCGATGCTGTGGTACTGGCGGAAGTCCGCCTCGAGGTAGTACATGTCCACGTTCCCGCCCAGGAAGGTGCCGAACAGGGAGGGCGCGAAGGATAACAAGGTGCCCGCGCTGGGGAAGAAGCGGTGGTTGCGGCTGTCGTAGACCAGCGAGGGGGTGACGATGCTCTCGACGATGTTGTCACCCGCCTGCTCCCGGATGAAGAGCGGGGCCGTCGACTCGACGTTGGAGATCTTCGAGGAGGCGAGCTCGTAGGTGAGGAACACCCGCAGGAAGTCCTGAAGCTCTTTCCCCACGCGCACCCGGCCGCCCTGCCGGCGGTTGTCGAAGGCGTCGAACTGCTCGGTGCCGAAGAAGGCATCCCCTCCGAGGGAGAAGCCCAGGTCCTTGAAGTCCGGCTCGACGAAGGAGGCGATGACGTCCCGCCGGCGGCCGGAGATGCGGCCGAGCAGGCTGGCGATCCACCCCCTGCCGAAGAGGTTGTCCTCGCGGATCTGGGCGGTGAGCAGGCCGCTCTCATAGCTGTTGTAGCCCACGCCGAGGGCGACCACGCCGGTCGGTTTCTCCTTGACCTCGATCTCGATGTCGAGGATCTCGTCGGAGCCCGGGCGGCGCTTCTCCTGGATCTTGATCTCATCGAAGTAGCCCGTGCGCTGAAGCCGGGTGCGCGTCTTGGCCAGGCCGCCAGCGTCGTAGAGCGCGCCCTCGGTGACGCGGATCTCGCGGCGGATGACGTTCTCACGCGTGCGGGTGTTGCCCTTGAGGTCCAGCCGGCCGATGTAGACGCGCTGGCCCTTGGCGATGTCGATGACGACGTCGGCCGTCTTCTTCTCCTCGTTGATCTTGGTCGAGGGGCGCACGTCGGCGAAGGCGTAGCCGCGCTCGGCGAAGGTGCCCGTGATCCGCTGGATGTCCTGCAGCAGGAAGGTGCGGTTGAAGGTGTCGCCGGGGTAGAGGACCATCTTGCCGCGGAGCTCCTCGGGAGGCACGACGTCCTCCCCGCCCCGGATCTCGACGCCGCCCACCTTGTAGACGAACCCCTCGCTGATGGGCACGGTGATGTTGAGCCAGCCGCGCTCGCGGTCCTCGCGGATGACGGGCTGGCCCACCTGGACGTTCAGGAAACCCCGGCTCTCGTAGAGCACGCGGATCCGCACGAGGTCCTTCTGGAGCTCATCCTCCTTGAAGATGCCGGAGCCGGTGAGGAAGGAGAAGATGCCCCATTCGCTCGTTTCCAGCGCGGAGAGGATGTCCCTGCGGGAGACGCTCTCGTTGCCCCGGAAAGTCATGGTCTCGATGCGGACACTCTCGCCCTCGTCGATCAGGAAGGTGAGAGCCACGTTGTTCTGCGCGCCCTCCTTGAGGATGGCCTCCACGCGGGCGAAATAGTAGCCCTGCTCCTGGTAGAGCTTGTGGATGTTCCGCACCGTCTCCTTGATGGTCGCCTCGTTGACGATGGTCTGGGGCTTGACCGTCAGGCGCTCGCGGATCTTCTCGGCCTCGACGTTGACGTTCCCCTGGATGTCCACCGCCGTGATGGTGGGCTTCTCCACCACGTGGAGGATCACCCGCAGGCCGCCCTCGAAGGGCTCCACCTCCACCCGCACGTCGCGGAAGAAGCCCAGGCCGTAGACCGCCCGCACGTCCTCGCGGATGGCCTGGACGAGCTCGACGTTGGTGTAGGCCCGCCCCTCGGCGAGCTTGAGGTAGAAGAGCACCGTCGAGCGGTCCACCCGGCGGTTGCCCCTGATCTCGATCGACCTGACCGTGATGGCGGGAGAGGGCGCCTGAGCGGGCGCGTCCGGGGAGGCGGACAGCAAAAAGACCAGGGCGGTGACGGCGCAAGCCACCACCCTCGCCGCACGGCGCATCAAGGCACCCCCTGCGGAAGAACGATCGAACCGATCACATCCAGGCGCCGGCTCAGGCGTCCTGGGCACTGAGGACCTGGGAGCCTTCCTTCGACTCGAACAGCAGCTCGTCCCCGGCGAGCTTCACCAGAATCACGCCGCCATCGCCGAACTTGCCGTGCAGGACCTCCTCGCTGAGGACGTCCTCGATGTGGCGCTGGATGGTCCGGCGCAGCGGCCGCGCCCCGTAGGCGGGGTCGTAGCCCTGCTTGGCCAGCCAAATGCGGGCCTCGGGGGAGAGCTCGAGGGTGAGGCCCTTCTGGGCGAGCGTCTTGTTCAGCTTGCCGACCTCGATGTCCACGATCTTCTGGATGTCCTCGTTCGTGAGCGGACGGAAGATCGCCACCTCGTCGATCCGGTTCAGGAACTCGGGGTTGAAGGTCCGCTTGAGCTCGTCGCGGATGGTTTCCTTCATCTTGTCGAACTTGTCGGTCTCATCCGCCTTCTGGAACCCGAGGGTCGAGCCCTTCTCGATGGAGCGGGCCGCCAGGTTCGAGGTCATGATGATGATCGTGTTCTTGAAGTCCACGTGCCGGCCGTAGCTGTCGGTCAACACGCCGTCGTCCATCACCTGGAGAAGGACGTGGTAGACGTCCGGGTGGGCCTTCTCGAGCTCGTCGAGGAGCACGACCGAGTAGGGCTTGCGCCGCACGCGCTCGGTGAGCTGGCCGCCCTCCTCGTAGCCGACGTAGCCCGGAGGGGCGCCCGTCAGGCGCGAGACGTTGAAGCGCTCCATGTACTCGCTCATGTCGATGCGGATGAGGGCGCTCGCGTCGCCGAACATGAACTCGGCCAGGACGCGGGCCATCTCCGTCTTCCCCACGCCCGTGGGGCCGAGGAAGAGGAAGCTGCCGATCGGCCGGCGCGGGCTCTTGAGCCCGGCCCGGGCGCGGCGCACGGCCTTGGTGAGGAGCCGCGTGGCTTCCTCCTGGCCCACGATGCGGGCGTTGAGCTCCTCCTCCATGCGCAGGAGGCGGGCGTTCTCCACCTCCTCGATCCGCTGGAGCGGGATGCCCGTCATGCGGCTGACGACGTAGGCCACGTCATCCTGGGTGACGTTGGGCTCATCGTCCGTCCGCCCGGCCTCCCACTCGGCCTTGAGCTCCTCGAGCCGGCCGCGGTCCTGCTCCTCCTGGTCGCGGAGCTCGACGGCGCGCTCGAAGTCCTGCTTCTCGATCATGTCCTTCTTGAGGCGGACGGTTTCCTCGATCGCGCGCTGGAGGTCGCGGATGTTGCGCGGGAAGGTCTCCTTCTCCAGCCGCACCTTGCTGCAGGCCTCGTCGATGACGTCGATGGCCTTGTCGGGCAGGAAGCGGTCGGACACATACTGCGTGGAGAGCCGCACGGCGGCCACGATGGCCTCGTCCACGATCCGGGCCCGGTGGTGCCGCTCGTACTTGTCCTTGAGCCCCTTGAGGATGCTGATGGCGTCGTCGACCGAGGGGGGGTCCACCATCACCGTCTGGAAGCGGCGCTCGAGGGCGCCGTTCTTCTCGATGTAGCGGCGGTACTCGTCCAGCGTGGTGGCGCCGATGCACTGGATCTCGCCCCGGCTGAGGGCCGGCTTGAGCATGTTGGAGGCGTCGATGGAGCCCTCGGCCGCGCCCGCGCCCACGAGGGTGTGGAGCTCGTCGATGAAGATGATCACGTCCTGGCTCTGGGTGATCTCCTTCATGATGGCCTTCAGGCGCGCCTCGAACTGGCCGCGGTACTTGGTGCCCGCGACGAGGGCGCCGAGGTCGAGCTGGACGACCCGCTTGTTGTAGAGGATCTGCGGGATCTCCTTGGAGACGATCATCTGGGCGAGGCCCTCGACGATGGCCGTCTTGCCCACGCCGGGCTCGCCGATGAGGACGGGGTTGTTCTTCGTCCGGCGGGCCAGGATCTGGATGACCCGCTCGATCTCCTTCTCGCGGCCGATGACGGGGTCGAGCTTGCCCTCCTCGGCCAGCTCGGTGAGGTCGCGGCCGAACTCGTCGAGGGCGGGGGTCTTGCTCTTCTCGCGCGCGCGGGTGGCCACCGGCTCGCGCAGGAGGTTGATGGTCTGCTCGCGCGTCTGCTGGAGCTTGATGCCGAAGCTGGCGAGGATCTTGGCGGCGAGCCCGTCCTTCTCGCGGACGATGCCGAGCAGCAGGTGCTCGGTGCCGATGTAGTTGTGGCCCATGAGGCGGGCCTCTTCGACGGCGTACTCGAGCACCTTCTTCGCCTTGGGCGTGAAGGGGATGTCGCCCTCGACCGGCCCGCTCAGGCTCTTGGGCAGGTTGCGCTCGAGCTCCAGGCGGAGCTGCTTGGGGTCGACGCCGAGCTTCTGGAGCACCGCGATCGCGATGCCGCCGCCGTCCTTCAGCACGCCGAGGAGGATGTGCTCCGTCCCCAGGTACTCGTGGCGGTAGTGCTCCGCCTCTTCCCTCGCCAGGATGATGACCTTTCGCGCGCGCTCCGTGAACCGCTTGAACATTCCCGCCTCCTTGCAGCACGGCCGATTTACCGCGCGGCGGCTACCTGCCCGTCCGCCATGACCACCACCCGGTCCATCCGCTCCGCGAGGGAGCTGTTGTGCGTGGCCACCAGGAACGTTTGCCCGCCCGTCCGGTTGACCTCCCGGAGGAGCCCGAACATCGCCTCCGCCGTGGCTGAGTCCAGGTTGCCCGTGGGCTCGTCGGCCATCACCAGGGCCGGCCGGTTCACCAAGGCGCGGGCGAGGGCAACCCGCTGCTGTTCGCCCCCGGAGAGCTCGGCCGGGCGGTGCTTCCAGCGGCCGCCCAGCCCCACCCGCTCGATCAACTCCCGGGCCCTGCGCTCCACAGCCCTCCGGGCCTCTCCCCCCAGCAGCCCTGGCATCATAACATTTTCCAGGGCAGAAAACTCGGGCAGAAGATGATGAAACTGAAACACAAATCCGAGCGATTGGTTCCGAAATAAGGCCAATTCGTGGTCGGACCGGGCGAATAGCTGCTCGCCCTGGAACAATACCTCCCCCGCGGTGGGCCGGTCCAACCCCCCCAGGATGTGGAGGAGGGTGGACTTGCCGG
>JBBTDR010000480.1:0-1742 GCA_038042665.1 Nitrospinota bacterium | reverse complement strand
GCCACCGCCTGGCGGGCGGTGCAGCCCCCCAGCGGGAGGAGGAGAAGGACGGCGAGAAGAGGGAGGGCGCGTCTCATCCCGCGATTATGCCACAGGGGGGACCGGCGCGGCCCTAGCTGTCCTTCCAGGGGCGCACCCGCTCCTCGTTGAACTCGAGCCCGAGCCCCGGCTTGTCGGGGATGCGGATGACGCCCCCCTGGGGGACGGGCGGGTCCTTGAAGAGCATGGCGGCCAGGCCCGCGGGCTCCAGGTGGTACTCCACCCGCCAGCCGTTGGCGACCGCCCCGGCGAGGTGCATGTTGAGGTGGGGCCAGCCGTGGGTGGCGATGGGGAGGTTGTAGGCCTGGGCCAGGTGGGCCACCTTGCGGCCCTCGGTGTAGCCCCCGACGAAGACCACGTCGGGCTGGGCGATGTCCACGGCCCCGCCCGCGATCAGGTCCCGGTGGCGCCAGCGCATGCCCTCCTGCTGGCCGGCGGCGATGGGGATGGTGGTCGAGGCCTTGAGGGCGAGGAGGTCCTTGATGTCGTTCCCCGCCACGGGCTCCTCGAACCACTTGACGCCGTAGGGCTCGCACAGGCGGGCCAGCTCCTTCGCCTGCATCAGGCTGAAGAGGTGGTTGGCGTCCATCATGATCTCGACGCCCTCGCCTGCCGCCTCCCGCACCGCCCGCACGCGCGCGGCGTCCTCGGGGATGTTCTTCGAGCCGTCCACGCACACCTTCATCTTGAGCTTGTCCCAGCCGGCGCGGACGAGCCCGGCCGCCAGCTCGGCCAGCTCCTCCCGGCCGTATTCGAGCAGCCCGAAGGTGCAGTAGGCCGCCACCTCGCCGGAGTAGTCCCCCAGCAGGCGGTAGACAGGCTGGCCGAGCGCCTTGCCCTTGATGTCCCAGAGCGCGATGTCCACGGCGCTCACCGACGCGGTCCACACCCCGGTCATGCGCCGCTGGTTGAACTTCCAGAACATCTGGTCCCAGAGGCGCTCGGTGGCGAGGGGGTCCTTCCCGGCGAGCCAGGGGCCGAGCTCCCGCCGGATGGTCTCCCGGCAGGCGAAGCGGTTGGCCCGGTGGGTGGCCCCGACCCCCGTGATCCCCTGGTCGGTGTGGATGCGGCAGACGGTGCAGTCCGACCGCTCGGGTTCCGGGAGGCGGGGCATCTCCACGGGGATGAGGTAGGAATCCGCCTCCACGCGCGTGAGCTTCATCTCAGGGCTCTCCCAGGATGCGGTTCGCCGGTTCCAGGGCGGGGCGCCTAGCCGAACGTCAGCACGCTGCGGGCCACCTCCCCGCGCAGGAGGGCGGCGTAGGCCTCGTTGATCCGCTCGATGGGGTAGCTGCGGGTGAGGAGGTCGTCCAGGTTGAGCTTCCCGGCCAGGTAGAGGTCGATCAGGCGGGGCACGTCCAGCCGGGGGACGGAGGAGCCGTAGAGGGAGCCGATGAGGCGCTTCTCCTCCGTCACGAGGGGGACGGGGGGGATGGAGACCAGGGACTTGGGGTCGGCGATCCCGACGATCACCGCCGCCCCTCCGGTGCGGAGGCAGCGGAAGGCGGTGGCCATCACCTCGGGCAGCCCGATCATCTCGAAGGCGTAGTGAACCCCCTTGCCCCCGGTCAGCTCCCGGATGCGCTCCACAGGGTCCTCGTCCGAGGAGTTGATGGTGTGGGTGGCGCCGAATTTTTTCGCGAACTCCAGCTTCTTCTGCATGATGTCCACGGCGATGATGGGCTCGGCCCCCACCAGGGCCG
>JBBTDR010000479.1:5439-7937 GCA_038042665.1 Nitrospinota bacterium | reverse complement strand
CCTTGACCGCGTGGATGCCCATCATGGCCGAGGCGAGGTCCGAGTCGAGGCGCGCGTAGTAGGGCTCCCCCCACCCGGCGGGCACGCCCACGGCCACCACGGTGATGATCCCCCCCAGCGAGTCCCCCGCCTTCCGCGCGGCGAGGATGGCCTCCTCCATCCGCTGGGCGGTGGCGGGATCGGGGCAGCGCACCGGGTTGCCCTCGATGACGGCGGGGTCGAAGGCCTCCCCCTCCCACCGCACCTCCCCGATCTGGCTCACGAACCCGGCGATGGCGACCCCCTGCGCCGCGAGGAGCTTCTTCGCGATGGCCCCCGCCGCCACCCGCCCCACCGACTCCCGGGCGCTCGAGCGCCCGCCGCCGCGGTGGTCCCGCCTCCCCCAGCGGGCCATGTAGGTGAAGTCCGCGTGGCCGGGGCGGTAGAGGTCGCGCAGGTGGTCGTACTTGGAGGGGTCGGCGTCCTTGTTCCGCACGAGGATGGAGATCGGCGCCCCCGTGGTGTGGCCCTCGAACACCCCCGAGAGGATCTCGGCGCGGTCCTCCTCCTGGCGCTGGGTGGTCACCCGGCTCTGGCCCGGGCGGCGACGGTCGAGTTCCCGCTGGATGTCGGCCTCCGAGAGCGGCAGCCCGGCCGGGCAGCCGTCCACGACCGCGCCCACGGCGGGCCCGTGCGACTCCCCCCAGGTGGTGAAGCGGAACAAGCGTCCGAACGTGTTCGACAAAACAAGCCCTCCAGGCGATCAAATGAGAAGCCAGGATCTTTTTCTCAGGCCACAAAAAACGATGGCGGGCTAGTGCGGATCCGCCGGATGAATCTGTTTCCAATCTGCTTTTTGGGCGGACGGCAAATTGTTGTATTCCGCGCCGCGCAAATACTGTTTCTTTCCCTTGTTTGCGCGGCTAAACCACTGTGCGGCCTCATGCTTACTCTTGTGTCCTTCACACTTACGTTCCTCCTATGTCATGGCCATTTTTCCTTCTTGAGCTTCTAGCTCTGCTTATCCCGCCACTCACGCACCCCGCCCTCGGCCTGGGCGGCGGCCTCGTGGGGGCCGGCGCCATCGGGGTTGTCCACCACCACCCCGGCCAGGGCCTCGTAGCGCGGCAGCCGCTCGGCCAGGATCCGCCGCAGGGCGGCCTCGGGGTCGGGCTCGCCGTCCAGGTAGGCGGGCCAGCCGCCGGCCCGGACGCGGCGCACCAGGTCCTCCGCCGGCACCCGAAGATACACCACGCAGTGCCCCTCGAGCGAAGCCCGGGGATCGAGGGGAGCGCCCCCGCCCAGGGCGAGCACCCTCTCCTCCCCGCCCAGGGACTCCGCCAGGAGCTCCTGCTCCAGCTTTCGGAAAGCATCGGGCCCCAGCCGCCGGAAGGCTTCTCGAAAATCCGCCTTCTCCCCGAGCCGCTCCCCGGCGGCGGCCTCGATGCGCCGGTCGAGGTCCTCGAAGGGGAGTCCCAGGCGCGCGGCCAGCAGCGGCCCCACCGTCGTCTTCCCCGCCCCCTTGAAGCCGATCAGCACCACGCTCAACCCGGCGCTCCCCTCCGAAAGCCCCCGGCCGGCCCGAACCCGGCCAGGTAGGCCTCCACCGCCCGGGCGGCCTCGGCCGCCGCCTGGTCCATCCCCCGCTCCGGATGGAGCCAGCGGAGCCCCTCCACCCGCCGGAACCAGGTGCGCTGGCGCTTGGCGTAGCCCCGGTGGAGGCGGCAGATGCGCGCCACGGTCTCCTCGAAGCCCGCTTCGCCCCGCCCGTGGGCCAGGGCCTCGGCGTAGCCCAGCCCCTCGAAGGCGCGGGCGCCCTCCAGCCCCCGCTCCGCGAGCCAGGCGGCCTCTTCGGCCATCCCCCCCGCGAGCATGGCGCGGACCCGCTCCTCGATGCGCCGGGCGTGGAGCTCCGCGGGCCAGTCTACCCCCAGCCACAAGGGACGCTCAAAACCCCCCGCCGGGGCCTCGGCCCGGAGCTCGCTGATGGGCCGCCCGGCGGCCTCGAGGACCTCGAGCGCCCGGACGATGCGCCTGCGGTCGTTGGGGTGGACCCGGGCCGCCGTCCGGGGGTCGCGCGCGGCCAGCCGCCGGTGGAGGGCGGCGGGGCCCTCCCGGCCGGCCTCCTCCTCCAGCCTCTGGCGGATGGCGGGCTGGGCGCCGGGGCCCTCGAAGAGGCCCTCGACCAGGGCGCGGAGGTAGAGCCCGCTCCCTCCCACCGCGAGGGGCACCGCCCCCCGGGCGTAGATGCCCTCGGCGCAGGCGCGGGCCTCCCGGGCGTAGCGGGCGGCGTCGAAGCCCTCGGCGGGGTCGGCCACGTCGATCATGTGGTGGGCGAGCGCCCGGCGCTCGGCCCCGGTGGGCTTGGCGGTGCCGATCGAGAGGTGGCGGAAGAGCTGCCGCGCGTCGGCCCCGATGGCCTCGAGGGGGGGGGCGATCCTCCCGGCGAGGGCGATGGCCAGGGCGGTCTTGCCCGAGGCGGTGGGCCCGGCCAGGACGACGATGGGGCGGGGATCGGC
>JBBTDR010000479.1:0-5339 GCA_038042665.1 Nitrospinota bacterium | reverse complement strand
CGCAGGTCGGCCTCGGTGAAGAGGACGAACTCGATCCGCTCGAGGCTCCCCGCCCCCCCGGCCAGGTGCTGGGCGGCGGCGCGGAGCATGCGCTCGGCGGCGGCGGCGGCCGGGAGCCCCCCGACCCCCGTGCCGATGGCGGGGAAGGCGATGCTCTGGAGGCGGAGCTCCTCGGCCCGGCGGAGGCTCGCGCGGGTGCAGGCCTCGACGAGGTCCCCGCTCGTGCGGAGGTCCTGGCCCATCCCGGCGGCGTGGATGACGTGGCGCGCCTTGAGCGCCCCCCCGCCGGTGGCCACGGCCTCCCCCACGGGGATGGGGCCCTTGGCCACGGCCTCGCGCTCGATGGCGTCCCCGCCCTTGCGCTTGATGGCCCCCGCGACCCCGGCCCCCATCCAGAGATGGTTGTTGGCCGCGTTCACGATGGCGTCGGTGGCGCTTTCGGTGATGTCGCCGGCTGAGAGGCGGATGAGGCCGCGGCCGATGCGTCGCTCTCGCATGGGTGCGGGTCCCGGCGGCCCCTCCGGGGCGGGGAGGGGCGTGCCCCCCGGAGGGAGGCTAAAAGGATTTATCCTCCGCGGACTCGACCGCCCGGGGAACGGCGGCACGGCCGCCGTCCGAGGAGGAGCCCTCGGGCATCTTCCCGTCCACGAGCTCGCGCAGCTCCTTGCCCGCCTTGAAGAAGGGGACCTTCTTCGAGGGGATGGCCACCTTGTCGCCGGTGCGGGGGTTGCGCCCGTCGCGGCTGTCGCGCCCGCGGACGCGGAAGCTGCCGAACCCCCGGAGCTCGACCTTGTCCGACTTGGCGAGAGACTGGATGATGCTCCCGAAGACGATGTTGACGACGCGCTCGGTGTCTTTCTTCGTCAGGTTGATCTTCGCGGCGATCCGCTCCACCAACTCCGCCTTGGTCATGGGAAACGGCAACCTCCCCGGCGATGGTGACGGCCGCGGCCCCGCATGACGGGGGCTGCCCTCCTCGGGGGGGCGGGAACGATTCCGCGCGGTCCCGTCGGAGCGGCTGTCACGGAAGTCTCCACATATACTCTAGCACGGCGGGCGCATCGCCCCAAAAGCGCAAACCCTCCCACCCGAGCCAGCCCGTCCACGGCCGGGCCATGCCCCTCAGCAGGCTCCAGAGGCCGGCGCGGGGCTTCACCTCGAAGAGCTTGGGCTCCCCGGGGATGCCCCCCAGCCGGGCCGCCTCCAGGAGGGCCTCGCGCTCGGTCCCCAGCGCGTCCACCAGGCCCAGCTCCTTGGCCCGCTCCCCGCTGAAGATGCTCCCGTCGGCCACCTCGAGCACCTTCTCGCGGGGCAGCTTGCGGCCCTCCTCGACGGCGCGGACGAACTGGCCGTAGGTGTCGTCCACCACCCGCTGGAAGATGGCCCGGTCCTTCTCCGTCATGGGCCGGAAGGGCGATCCCGCGTCCTTGTGCGGGGCGCTCTTGATGACGTTCATCTGGAGCCCGACCGTCCCGAGCGCCTTCTCGAGGTTCGGCAGGGCCATCACGACCCCGATGCTGCCCGTGATCGTGCCGGGGTTGGCATAAATCTTATCCGCCGCCGCCGCCAGGTAGTAGCCGCCCGAGGCGGCCACGCCGCCCATCGAAGCAACCACCTTGCGCCCGGAGCGGCGCAGGCCGAGCAGCGCCTCGTAAATCTCCTGGGTGGGCGACACCCCTCCGCCCGGGCTCTCGATGCGGAGCAGGACGGATTTGACCTCGGGCGTCCTCTGCAGGCGCTCGATCGCCCGGACGGCCTCCCGGGAGTTGAAGATCCCTCCCTCGATCCGGAGGACGCCGACCACCGCCGGCCCCGCCACTCGCTCGGACTCGGGCCCGGCGAGGAACCCCAGCACCAGGAACTGGAAAAACCCCCAGACCCCCGCCGCCACCGCGGCGAAGGCGGCCAGCGAGAGCCACACCCCGAGAGGAATCCGCCTGAGCATGGGACGCGGCCCTTCCCGGGCCTCTCCCTACTTCTCGTCCGCCCCGTCCCCGGCGGCCTCGGCAGCCGGGGCGGCGGCGGGGGCAGGCTCGGGCTCGGGGGCGCGGCTGAGGAGGGCGTCCTCGCCCGTGGCCTCGACGTAGGCGCGGATGCTCAGCCCGAGCCGGCGCTGGTCGGGCTCGATCTTGATGACCCGCATCCGGAAGACGTCGCCCACGCGCACCACATCCTCCGGCTTGGACACCTTGTGGGTGCTCAGCTCGGAGATGTGGACCAGGCCCTCCAGGTCCTCCTCCGGCGCGGCGAAGACGCCGAAGTTGGTGATCTTGGTGATCCGGGCCTCGACGTCGTCCCCGACGGCGTAGCGGCGGTCGATGTCGGTCCAGGGGTCCTGGGAGAGCTGCTTCATGCCGAGGGAGAGGCGCTCCTTCTCGACGTCCACGCTGAGGACCACGGCCTCGACATCCTGGCCCTTGCGCAGGATCTCGGAGGGGTGCTTGAAGCGCTGGCTCCAGGAGATGTCGGAGATGTGGATGAGGCCGTCGATGCCCTCGTCCAGGGCCACGAAGGCGCCGAACTCGGTGAGGTTGCGCACCTTGCCCTGCACCCTGGCGCCCACGGGGTACTTCTCCTCCACCGTGGTCCAGGGGTTGGCCTCGATCTGCTTCATGCCGAGGGAGATGCGCCGGGCCTCCTTGTCCAGGTTGAGCACCACGGCCTCGACGATGTCCCCCACCTGCACGATCTTGGAGGGGTGGCGCACCCGCCGCGTCCAGGACATCTCGGAGACGTGGACGAGGCCCTCCACCCCCTGCTCCAGCTCGACGAAGGCGCCGTAGTCGGTGATGGAAACCACCCGCCCCTTCACCCGCCCGGTGACGGGGTACTTGATCTCGACGTCCCCCCAGGGGTCGGGGGTGATCTGCTTGTGCCCGAGGGAGACGCGCTCCCGCTCGCGGTCGTACTTGAGGACCACCACCTTGACGGTGTCCCCGATGGAGAGGAGCTCGCTCGGGTGGCTCACCCGGCCCCAGGACATGTCGGTGATGTGCAGGAGGCCGTCGATGCCGCCCAGGTCGATGAAGGCGCCGTAGTCGGTGATGTTCTTGACGACGCCCACGATCTGCTGGCCCTCGTGGAGCTTCGAGAGGGTCTCGCGCTTGAGCTCGGCGCGCTCGTCCTCGAGGAGCACCCGGCGGGAGAGCACGATGTTCCCCCGCTTGCGGTTCAGCTTGATGATCTTGAGCTCGAAGCGCTTGCCGATGAACTGGTCGAGGTTGCGGACGGGCCGCAGGTCCACCTGGGAGCCGGGCAGGAAGGCCTTGAGGCCGATGTCCACCGTGAGGCCGCCCTTGATGCGGGCCACCACCTCGCCCGTGACCGTCTCATTGTTGTCGTAGGCCCGGCTGATCTCGTCCCAGACCTTGATGCGGTTGGCCTTCTCCTTGGAGAGGGCGATGAGGCCGTCCTCGTCCTCGCGCTCCTCGACGTAGACCTCGACCTCCTCGCCCACCTGGAGCTTGCGGCCCCCGTCGGGGAACTCGTGGCGGGCGACGAAGCCCTCGGACTTGTAGCCCACGTCCACGAGGATGTAGTCGCCCTCGAAGCCGACGACCCGGCCCCGGACGATCTCGCCGTCCTTGACCTGGAGGGTGGAGGCGTAGAGTTCCTCCATCTGCTCGGGCGAGAGGGAGTCGGCGTCGGCCCCCTCGGGGAGACCGAAGCTGCGGGCGGCGGATTGGGTGGGTGAATCAGCCATCGGCGGGACCAACCTCGTTGGAAAACAAAGGGAAACGCCACCTCCCGAAGGGCGCCCCGAGCGCCTCTCGAGCGGGCGGCAACCACACGCGCGGTAGGACCATCTTATTTCAGGAACGGGGGAGGGTCAACACAACTCAAGGTACCTCAATCACTTCCCCGTACACCTGGCGGACCTTCTCTAGCATGGAGGCCAGCACTTGGTCAATGGACCGCTGCGAGGTGTCGATGACCACCGCGTCCCGGGCGGGCACCAGGGGGGCGGCGGCCCGCTCCCGGTCCCGGCGGTCCCGGGCCCGAATATCCTCTGCCAGGCGGCCCTCGTCGAAGGGGATGCCCTTGGCCCGAAGCTCCTGGAAGCGCCTGCCGATCCGGACCTCGATGTCGGCGTCCAGGAAAAATTTCAGCCGCGCCTCGGGGAAAACCACCGTCCCGATGTCCCGCCCGTCGAGCACCGCCCCCCGGCGCCGCCGGTAGGCGCGCTGGAAGCCCAACAAGGCCTCCCGCACGGCGGGGATGGCCGAGACGCGGGAGGCGGCGTCGCTCACCCGCTCCTCCCGCAGGGCCTGGGTCACGTCCCGGCCATCGAGGAAATTCCGCCAGCCGTCAGGGGTTTTCCGGCACTCGAAGCCCATCTCCCGGGCGCAGCGGGCGGCGAGGGCCGGATCGTCCGGATCCCCCCCCCAATCGAGGGCCACGAGGCCCACCGCCCGGTAGAGGGCCCCGGTCTCCAGGTAGTCCCACCCCAGGCGCTCGGCGATAGCCTTGGCCAGGGTGCTCTTTCCGGACCCGGCCGGGCCGTCCACGGGGATGACGATCCCGTCCCTCATGCCCAGCCCATGCCCTTGAGCCAGCCGTCCCGGCCCTCCTTGGCCCGGCGGAAAATCCGCTCCAGGGCCTCCCCGTCCCCCGCCTCCACCGCCAGGCGGAGAAGGGCCAGGCTCGCGTCGAACCCCGCCAGGGAGGCCAAGAGGGCCTCCCGGTTGTCCAGGCAGATCTCGCGCCACATCTCGGGGCTGCTCGAGGCGATCCGGGTGAAATCCCGAAACCCCCCGGCCGCGTAGGGGAGTCCCTCCCCCTGGAGGGCGGAATCTACCAAAGCATATGCGATCAGGTGGGGTAAGTGACTGATATCCGCGAGGATCCGATCATGCCTCTCGGGGTCCAGAAGGTCCACCCGGGCCCCCACCCCCTCCCAGAGGGCCGTGAGGGCCTGGACGGCGGCGGGATCGGTGCGCGGGGTGGGAGTGAGGATGGTGCGGCGCTTCTCGAAGAGCTCGGGGAAGCTGGCCTCCACCCCCGATCTCTCCGTCCCTGCGATGGGGTGCCCCCCCACGAAGCGCACCTGGCCGAGCTCCATCCCCTCCACCGCCCGGACGAAGGGCCCCTTCACGCTCCCCACGTCGGTCAGGATGGCTCCCGGGCGCATCTCCGGCAGGATGGTCCGCGCCACCTCGATGGCCGCCTGGACGGGGGTGCCGATCACCACGAGGTCCGAGTCCCGGACCGCCGCCCGGTGGTCCCGCTCGATCCGATCCACCACCCCCAGGGCCAGGGCCTGCTCCAGGTTGGCCGCCCCCCGCCCGGCCCCGACGAAGCGGCGCACCAGCCCCCGCCCCCGGGCCGCCCGCGCCGGA
>JBBTDR010000478.1:0-6282 GCA_038042665.1 Nitrospinota bacterium | reverse complement strand
GCCTCCCGCCTCGCCGGCTGGCTGAACGCCGAGTCGGCCGTCATGATCGGGGCCCTGGCCCTGGTCGTGGCCCTGGCGGTGGTGCCGGTGCTGGTGTTCTTCGAGACCAGCTTCCGGGAGTCCACCGAGACCGGCCCCGGCGGCCTCACCCTCCGCAACTACCTCATCACCCTCACCCACCCCATCATGCTCGGGGCCATCTGGAACACCCTCGTCATCGCCCTGGCCTCGGCGGTGATCTCGGGGACGCTGGGCACGGCGCTGGCCTGGTTCCACGCCCGGACGGACATGCCGGGCCGCCGCTGGCTCGAGCCCATGACCCTCATGCCCTTCTTCCTGCCCTCGCTGGTCGGGGCGATCGCCTGGTGGGCCCTGGCCTCCCCCAGGGTGGGGATGCTGAACACTTTTCTGGTGAACGCCCTGGGGCTCTCGGCCCCGCCCTTCGACATCTACACCCTCTGGGGGATCATCTGGGTGCTCGTGCTTTTCGACACCCCCTACATGTACCTCTTCACCATCGGCTCGTTTAATCGGATGGACCCCGCGCTGGAGGAGTCCGCCCGGGTGTGCGGCACGGGGGTCTTCCGCACGGCGCTGCGGGTGACGCTGCCGCTCTCGATCCCGGCCATCCTCTCGGGGGTGGTCATCATCTTCGTGACGAGCGCGGGGGTCATCGGGGTGCCGCTGGTGCTGGGGGGGCCCGGCCGGGTCCATACCCTCTCGACCCAGATCTACACCCGGATGGGCACCTTCCCCCCCGACGCGGGGGTGGCCGCGGCGGCGGGGAGCGTCCTCATGCTCATCACGGCGGCGGGCCTGTGGGTCCAGCGCAAGATCATCGCCCCGCGCAGTTTCGTCACCGTGACGGGGAAGGGCTACCGGCCCTACCGCATGTCGCTCGGGCGCTGGCGCTACCTGGCCTTCGGGGTGAACTTTCTCTACATCTTCCTGGCGGTGATCCTGCCGACGGGGGCGCTCATCCTCGCCTCCCTCAACCGGACCTGGCTCGGGAACTTCCGCTGGGAGCAGCTCTCGCTGCGGCACTGGCACTTCGTGCTCTTCGAGTTCGACTACACCATCCGCGCCACCAAGAACAGCCTCATCCTGGGCCTCGGGGGGGGCTTCCTGAGCATCATCCTCTGCACCTTCCTCTCCATCCTCATCTACCGGGGCGCGCGGGGGCGCGCCAAGGCCGTCCTCGACTACATCTGCACCCTCCCGGTCGGAGTGCCCGGCATCGTGATGGGCATGGCCTTCCTCATCACCTGGATCCGCACCCCCCTCTACGCCCTCCCGATGCTCCTCCTCATCCTGGGCTACATGACCCGCTACCTGCCCTACGGCATCCGGACCATCTCCTCGGTGCTCCTCTCCGTGAGTCCGGAATTGGAGGAGAGCTCGCGGGTGTGCGGGGCCTCCTTCTTCCGCACCCTGTGGCGGGTGACGGTTCCGCTCCTGCAATCGGGCATTTTCGCCGCCTACCTTCTCCTTTTCATCGTCTTCATGCGGGAGCTCCCCGTCTCGGCCCTCCTCGCCAACGAGGCCAGCACCCCCATGGCGCTGGCCCTCTACATCGTCGGGGAAAATGAGGGTCTCGGGGTGGTGTCCGCCTTCGCTTTGGTGCAGATTACCCTGCTGCTTGGGGCCACGTACCTGTTCCGGCGGCTCTGGGGCCTGGAGAAGCTTTCCGTCTGAGCGCGCGCTGGCCGCGCCGAGGGGAGGGATGAACGGATGGATTTCTTGCTCACCGATGAGCAGCGGGCGCTCCAGCGGCTCGCCCGGGACTTTTTCGAGTCGGAGGTCCGGCCCGTCGCGGCCGAATACGACCAGCGGGAGAACCCCCTCGACTGCGTCCCCTGGGAGCTCATCGAGAAGGGCTCCAAGCTCGGGCTGCGCACCCTGGGCACCCCCGCGGAGTGGGGCGGGGGCGGCGCCGGCCTCCTCACCCAGGCCCTCGTCATCGAGGAGATGGCCCGGGTGGAGATCGGCCTCTCCAAGACCTTCAGCCACAACTGGAAGGTCTCCTCGCGCATCGCCGCCCTATGCAGCGAGGAGCAGAAGAAGCGCTTCCTGCCCCCCTTCGTCGAGGACCACCGCTATCTTCTCTCGAACGCCGTGACCGAGCCCGACGCGGGCTCGGACGCGCATCTTCCCTACGACGCGCCCGATGCCGGCCCGCGCTGCTTCGCCGAGCGCAACGGCAAGGGCTTCGTCATCAACGGCATGAAGACCTTCATCGCCCTCGCCGGCATCTCCAAGCTCGTCATGCTCTGGGCCCGCACCGACCGCTCGGTGGGCATCACCAAGGGGCTGAGCACCTTCATCGTGCCGCGCGGCACCCCGGGCTTCACGGCCGGGCAAAGCCACGACAAGGTGGGATGGCGGCTCTACAACAACGCCGAACTCGTCTTCGAGAATTGCCACGTCCCCGAGGAGAACCTGGTGGGCGGCCTGGGCCAGGCCTGGCAGCAGCGCCAGGCGGTGTCCAAGGGCGGCAACATCGAGCTCGTGGCCCACGCCGTGGGGTGCGCCCGCGGCTCCTACGAGCACGCCCTCGAGCACGCCCGCAACCGGGTGCAGGGCCTCAAGCCCATCATCGAGCATCAGGCCATCGCCATGAAGCTGGCCGAGATGGCCATGGAGATCGAGACGGGGCGCTCCCTCATGTGGCGGGCGGCGTGGTCCGCCGGGCACCTCGACCCTCCCGACAACCGCATCACCGTCTTCGCCAAGGTCTTCTGCACGGAGATGGCGCTGCGGGTCACCCGCAAGGCGGTCGAGATCTTCGGCGCCATGGGCATCATGAAGGAGGGCCCGGCGGAGAAGTACCTGCGCGATGCCGCCGTGCTCCAGCACATGGACGCCACCAACCAGATCAACCTGATCAAGGCCGCCAAGCGCCTGTGACGGGCCCGGCGCACGGAGGGATGCCAGCATGACCGTTCAACTCGTCGAGGAACACCGGGCGCTCCAGCAGATGGCGAGGGAGTTCTGCGAGCAGGAGATCCGCCCCGTCGCGGCCGCGCGCGACCGCATCAAGGACCCCGCCAAGACCATCGACTGGGACCTCATCCGCAAGGGCTCGGCCCTGGGCCTGCGCACCCTCGCGGTGCCCGAGAAGTTCGGCGGCCCGGGCGTTGACCTGATGGGGCAGGTCCTCGTCATCCTGGAGCTGGCGCGGGGCGACGGCGGGGTCGCCAAGACCTTCAGCCAGTGCTGGAAGTGGACCCCCATGCTCTGCGAGCTGGCCACCGACGAGCAGCGCGACCGCTTCCTGCCCCGCTTCATGGAGGACGACACTTACCTCCTCTCCCTGGGCGGCACCGAGCCCGACGCCGGCTCGGACAACCGCTGGCCGCCCAACGACCCCCGCGCCGGCTGGAAGACCTCGGCCGTCAGGCAGGGGGACGAGTGGGTGCTCAACGGCATGAAGCACTACATCGCCAACGGCGGGGTGGCCAAGCTCTACATCATCATGTGCCGCACCGACCCCACCGTGCCCATCACCAAGGGCACCACGATGTTCTTCATCCCGGCCGGCACCCCCGGCTTCCGCATCGGGCGCACCCACGACAAGGTGGGCTTCCGCTTCTACCAGAACGCCGAGCTCATCATGGAGAACTGCCGCATCCCCGACTCCCTGCGCCTGGGCGAGGTGAACGAGGGCCGGGGCGCCAGCCGGGAGCGGGTGACGGGCTTCAACGACGTCGAGCTCTCCGCCAACGTCCTGGGCATGGCCCAGGCCGCCTACGAGCACGCCCTGGAGTTCGCCCGCAACCGCGTGCAGGGGGGCAAGCCCATCATCCAGCACCAGGCGGTGGGCCTCATGCTGGCCGACATGTACATGCGTCTCGAGGCGGGCCGGGCCTACCTCTTCCACGTGGCCGAGGGCTGCATGCAGGAGGGCCACGACTTCGACTCGGCCTCGAAGCAGCTCCTCAAGGTGTTCGCCACCGAGGCGGCCATCAGCGTCACCCAGAAGGCCATCGAGATCTACGGCGGCGCCGGCATCATGAGGGAGCACCCGGTCGAGAAGCTCTGGCGCGACGTAAGCGTCTTCCCCCATCTGGCCTCCGACTCGGTGCAGATCCTCCGCGCCGTGGAGAAGCTGCGCTAGTCCGGACGGGAGCGGATCCCCGCGGCGCCGGGGAGGGCCCCCCGCGCTGATGGCCCTTCCCGCGCGCACTCTTGCGAACCGATAGGAGCAACGCCATGCCCGGGCAGAAAATCCGCATCGCCGCCATCCCCGGCGACGGCGTGGGCCACGATGTCGTCCCCGCGGCCGCCCAGGTGGTGCGCGAGGCGGGGGCCGCCAGCGGGGTGGAGGTGGAGGTGGCTTTCTACAACTACGGCGTCCTGCGCTACCTGGAGGAGGGCAAGCCCCTGCCCGACGACGTGCCCGGCCTGGTGAGGGACCTCGCCTCCCGCCACGACGCCATCCTCTTCGGGAGCGCGGGCCTCGACCCCCGCCAGCCCCCCACCGTGAACTGCCGCGACCTCCTCGTGGGGCTGCGCTGGGTGCTCGACGGCTACGTGAACCTGCGCCCGGCCCCCCTGCTCCATCCCCGCTTCTGCCCCCTGGAGCGGAAAGTGCCCATCGACCTCGTCGTCATCCGCGAGAACACCGAGGGGGTGATGACCCGCATCGGCGGAAACTTCAAGAAGGGCACCTCCGACGAGGTGGCCATCCAGGAGGACATCAACACCTACAAGGGGGTCGAGCGCATCTGCCGCTACGCCTTCGAGTACGCCCGCGGCCACGGCTACCAGAAAGTCACCATGGCGGACAAGCACGGCTCCCTCATCCACGCCCACGGCCTCTGGCAGCGCGTCTTCTGGGCCACGGCCGAGAAGCACAAGGACGTCGAGGGCGAGCACAGGTTCATCGACACGCTGTGCATGGAGCTCGTCCAGCACCCGGACCGCTTCGGCGTGATCGTGACGAACAACATGTACGGCGACATCCTGAGCGACCTCTGCGCCGGCCTGGTGGGCGGGGTGGGGCTCGCGGGCTCGGGCTGCATCAACCCGGGCAACATCTCCATGTTCGAGCCCGTCCACGGCACCGCGCCCGACATCGCCCTCAAGGGCATCGCCAACCCCTTCGCCGCCACCCTCGCGGGACGCATCATGCTGGACCACCTCGGCCACCGGCGGGCGGCGGACCTCATCTGGGGGGCCATCCAGCTCGCGGTGAAGGAGGACCAGGTGACGGGCGACCTCGGCGGCCAGCTGGGCACCCAGGCCGTCACCGAGTTCCTCTGCAAGGCGGTCCACAAGCTGGCCGGGAAATAGGCTCATCCAGCGGGCGCGCGCGGGGCCTCCGCCCCGGCGCCGCGCCGCCCGCGCGCGGCACCATCATCCCCGGGGGCGGCGAGCGGAGTTCAGGAGAAAACGATGGATTTCAACTTGACCGACGAGCAGCGCGCTCTCCAGGCCATGGCCCGCGAATTCGCGACCAGGGTGGTCCGCCCCATCGCGGCGGAGTACGACCGCAAGCAGGATCCCGCGGACTGCGTCCCCTGGGACGTCATCGAGCAGGGCTCCAGGCTCGGCCTGCGCACCCTGGCGCTCGGCGAGAAGCTCGGGGGCGGCGGCGCGGACATGCTCACCCTCTCCATCGTGGGCGAGGAGCTGGGGGCGGGCGACCTGGGGGTGGCGGCCACCTTCGACCAGACCTGGAAGTTCACCCCCATCATCGAGCACTGGACGAACGACGAGCAGCGGGCCCGCTTCGTCCCCGAGTTCGTGAGGAACCACCGCTACCACCTGGCCACCGCCATGACCGAGCCCGACTCCGGCACCGACCACGTCCTCCCCTACCCCGTCCCCGGCGCCGGGCTCCAGACCCGGGCCGAGCGGGTGGGGGGCGTCTACCGCATCAACGGCACCAAGCAGTTCATCAGCAACGGCGGCACCGCCTCCCTCTACATCGTCTACACGCGCACCGACAAGTCGAAGGGCGGCTACCACGGCATGAGCACCATCCTCGTCCCCGCCGGCACGCCGGGCTTCAAGGTGGCCCGCATCCACGACAAGATGGGCCGCCGCCTCCTCAGCAACTGCACTCTCATCTTCGACAACGTCGAGGTGCCCGCCGCGAACCTCCTGGGGAAGGAGAACGGGGCCGAGGAGCTGCGCCTGAGCCGCATCGCCCGCGGCCGGGGCGGCTACGGGGCCACCGTCCTGGGGACGGGCCGGGCGGCCTTCGAGGAGGCCGTCCGAGAGGGCCGCTGGGACATCGTCGACGCCTGCCGGCAAGCCATGAGGGCGGGCATTGCT
>JBBTDR010000477.1:0-3521 GCA_038042665.1 Nitrospinota bacterium | reverse complement strand
CGCTTCATCGTGACGCCTGATGGCGAGCCGGGGCTCAATTACCTGTGCGCGGACTACAGGCAGTTCTTCACACACATCGCGTCGTCGATGCGCACGATGGCGGAGTTGCTGGACAACGGTTATCCGCCCGCCGCCATCATGCCGACGTTCAGGGAACGGCCAACGGGCACACACAGCATCGGGCGCAATCAGCCCTGGCCGTGCGGCAGCGGCAAGAAATACAAGGATTGTTGCATGGGACGGAGGAATACACCATGACGCGGCGGGAGGTGTTGGTGAGTTTACCGGGAATCGACCGGCTCCTACGTCAGCACCTACACCCTGGTGGGCACCGAGGTGGCGGAGCGGTACAAGATCCCCTACGTGACGGGCTCCATCGCCAACAAGATCACCGACCGGGGGTTCAAGTTCGTCTTCCAGGTATCGCCCAAGGCCACCATGTTCGGCGAAATGCAGATGGAGTTCGCCAGCAAGATCGCGGGGCGCGGCAAGCGGGTGGCCGTCGTCTTCGAGGACACCGACTATGGCACCTCGACGTCTAAGGGGCTGCTCGACGGGGCCAAGAAGGCCGGCTTCGACATCGCCCTGGCCGAGCCGTACACCGCGAAGTTCACCGACGCGACGCCCCTGGTCAACAAGATCAAGGCGTCCAAGCCCGAGCTCGTGTTCCCGGTCTCCTACATCACCGACGCCCTGCTCCTGATCCGGAGCATGAAGCAGCTCAGCGTGAACGCCGCCGTCGTCGCCGGCGGCGCGGGCTACCTCATTCCCGACTTCTACAAGGACCTCGGCGCGGACGCCGAGTACGTCTTCTCCGTCGGCTCCTGGAACTACGACGTCAACTGTCCGGAGGTCCCCCGCATCGCCGAGGCCTACGAGAAGCGCCACGGCGAGTTCATCATGGAGCACGCGGGCGAGGCGTACATCATGATCTACGTCCTGGCCGACGCCATCGAGCGGGCCGCCTCCCGGGATCCGTTGAAGGTGCGAGACGCCCTGGCGAAGACCAACCTGACGAAAGGCCCCGGCTCGGTCATGCCCGGGTGCCGCGTCGAGTTCGACGCGACGGGGTGGAACAAGCACGTGCACCCCGTGATGGTCCAGTGGCAGAAGGGCCAGCTGCGGACGGTCTATCCGGCTTCCGACGCGCGGGTGAAGCCCGTCTGGCCGGTGCCGGACTGGGACAAGCGCCGCTAGAGGAACGCGGAAGCACCGGGCCCAGGGGCGAGCCGCAACGGCGAGGATCGAGGGGTCAAGTGTGCGCTTGACCCCTTTTTGCGCGCGATGGACCTGACGATCTTCCTCCAGTCCCTCATCAGCGGCGTGCTGATGGCCGGGATCTACGCCCTGGTGGCCATCGGGCTCACCCTCATCTTCGGGGTCGTCCGCATCGTGAACTTCGCCCAGGGGGAGTTCGTGATGCTGGGGATGTACGCCACCTACTGGCTGTGGAAGGTCTGGGGCATCGACCCGTACCTCTCGCTGCTGATCACGATGCCCGCCCTGTTCTGCTTCGGCGTCCTGGTCCAGCGCTTCCTGCTCCAGCCCATCCTGCGCGCGCCCGACCTGGCCCAGATCTTCATGACGGTGGGGCTCTCGGTCGTCCTCATGAACGCCGCCCTCTTCTTCTTCAGGGCGGACTTCCGCTCCGTGAAGACGGTCTACACGGAGTGGACCCTCCGCGCGGCGGGGGTGGCGATTCCCATGCCCCGCCTCTTCGCCTTCGCGGGGGCGCTGCTCCTGGCCGGCCTCCTGACGCTCTTCCTCTCCAAGACGGACGTCGGCAAGGCGCTCAGGGCGGTGGCGCAGGACCGGGAGGTGAGCATGCTCCTGGGGATCAACCCGGAGCGCATGTACCTCCTCGCGGTGGGTCTGGGGGCGGCGCTGGCGGGCGCCGCGGGCGGGCTCATCGTCCCCTTCTTCTATGTGTTCCCCACGGTGGGCGTCGTGTTCGTCCTCGTCGCCTTCGTCGTGGTGATCCTCGGGACCCTCGGGAGTATCCAGGGGGCGCTCCTCGCCTCCCTGATCGTCGGCGTGGCGGAGTCGCTGGCGATCCTCTTCGCCGGGGCCGACCTGGGGCTCGTGGTGGTCTTCGCCATCCTGGTGGCCACCCTCATCCTGAAGCCCTCGGGGCTCATGGGGCAGGCGTGAGCCGGTACTTGCTGGCCGGCCTGTTCCTGTTCCTCGTCGTGCTCCCCCACGTCCTGCCGAACCCCTTCTACGTGCACGTCCTCATCATGATGGCGGTCTTCGCCGCCCTGGGCGGGGCCTGGAACCTGATCGGGGGCTACGCGGGCCAGCTCTCGCTCGGCCACGCGGCGTTCTTCGGGACGGGAGCGTACGTCTCCACGCTGCTCGTGAACGCGTACGGCATCTCGCCCTGGCTCACGCTGTGGCTCGGCGGCGTTGCCAGCCTCCTCCTGAGCGTGCCCGTGGGGATCATCTGCTTCCGCCTCCAGGGGCCCTACTTCGCGATCGCCACCATCGGCCTGGCCGAGGTCCTGCGCCTCCTCGTCCTCCACTACCGTGACCTCACGCACGGCGCCCAGGGCCTGACGGTCCCCTTCAAGGGCGACGCCCCCTGGCACCTCCAGTTCGGCTCCAAGGTTCCCTACTACTACCTCGCCCTCGCGCTGGCGGTGGCGGTGGTCCTCATCGCCCGGCGCATGGAGCGGGCGCGGCTGGGTCACTATCTGGTCGCCATCGGGCAGAACCAGGAGGCCGCGGAGGCCATCGGCATCAATTCCGTCCGGGCCAAGGGGCGCGCGCTCGCGCTCAGCGCCTTCCTGACGGGCGCGGTGGGCGTCTTCTACGCTCAGTACACGTACGTGATCCACCCCGACAGCGTCTTCGGCCTCGGTCTCTCCATCCAGATCGCCCTGGTCGCCATCGTGGGCGGCGTCGGGACGGCCCTGGGCCCGGTGCTGGGAGCGGTGATCATGGAGTTCTTCATCCAGTCCACCCAGATCGCCTTCGCCGGCCAGTACCCGGGGCTCGAGCTGATGGTGTACGGCGCGCTGCTCATCGCGGTCATCCTCTGGCGCCCCCGGGGCGTCATCCCCTGGTTCGACCGGCTCTACCGCCGGTTGGTGGGCCGCCTGCCGGCCGCCTCGGGAGCCGGGGCGTGAAAGGAGAGGTCCTCCTGGAAGTCGAGGGCCTCGCCAAGCGCTTCGGCGGGGTCCACGCGGTGGCGGATCTCTCCTTCCAGGTCCGAGAGGGGGAGATCCTGGGGATGATCGGCCCCAACGGGTCCGGGAAGACCACCACCTTCAACCTGATCACCGGGTTCTACCGGCCCGATCGCGGGCGGGTCCGCTTCGCCGGGCGGGAGATCACCGGCCTCCCCCCTTACGAGGTGTGCGCCCGGGGGATCTGCCGGACGTTCCAGATCGCCAAGCCGTTCCGCGAGCTGACGGTCCTGCGGAACGTGATGATGGGCACTCTCCTCCGGCACCCGGACCCGCCGGTCGCCCGGGCCCGGGCCGAGGAGGTGCTGCGCGCGGTGGGACTCGCCGAGCGCG
>JBBTDR010000476.1:0-3249 GCA_038042665.1 Nitrospinota bacterium | reverse complement strand
ACACCGAGGTGCGCTCGCTCGAAGAGATCTTCCTCCAGCTGACCGACGACGGAGAGGGCATCCGATGAAGACCATCCTGCGATCCGAGCTGCGCAAGCTCCGCTACACGCGCAGCCTCCTCGCCGTCCCCGAGGAAGTCCTCGTCGGTGTCCCACTTGAGGGGGTTGGTGCGGGTGCGCTTCACCTCGTCCCCGTCCGGGAGGCCGTCCCCGTCGGTGTCGGCCTTGTTGGGGTGGGTCTTGTGCACCCGCACCTCCTCGAGGTCGGTGAGGCCGTCCCCGTCGCTGTCCACGCACTGCTGGTCGCGCAGGACGTGCTGGGCGAAGCCGAGGGCCCGCCGCGCCCGGGTGATGAAGCGGGCGAACTGGGCCATGTCGGAATTCCTCCGCTCCTCCACCGCCTGGTAGATCGCGAAGCGGGCCACGGCGAACTGCGCCGGGGCGCAGAGCTCGAGGCCGCCCTCGCTGTCGAGCTCGTCGAATTCCTTGACGAGGAGGCCGAGCTCCTGCTGGATGGAGTTCTCCAGGGTCTTCCAGGCTTGGTCGCTCACCGAGGTCCCCCGCCAGAGGCCGGAGCAGCCCGCCAGGGCGAGCGTGAGCCCGGCCAGGAGGGCGGCCCGCATGGGGCCGAGCGCGGCAGGCGGCATGGGGTGCCCTCAGGCGGGGTCGCGGAGCGGGGTGCTGGACGTTGGCGCTCTCCAGGCGCTCGCGTACCATAGCACCCGTGGCGTTCCGGATTCCAACCTGCGTTTCCCCGATGAGGCTGGGCATGGGCGCGGCTTGGGAGGAGGCCTTGGGCCGGGCGGCGGGCTGGCTGCGGGCCTCCGCCTCCACGGTGTGCCTGAGCGGGGCGGGGATCAGCACCGAGAGCGGCATCCCCGACTTCCGCTCCCGGGGCGGGTTCTGGTCCCGCTTCGACCCCAGGGACTTCGAGATCCGCCGCTGGCTGGGCTCGGAGGAGGTGCGGCGGCGCTACTGGGCGGCGGCCCGGGAGGGCTACAAGGTGGTGAGCGGGGCCGCGCCCTCGGCGGGGCATGCGGCCCTCGCGCGCCTGGCCGGGGGAGGGAGGCTCTCCCTCCTCGTCACCCAGAACACCGACGGCCTCCACCAGCGGGCGGGCCATCCCCCCGAGGGGCTCGTGGAGCTGCACGGGACGAGCCATGTGTGCGTCTGCGCCGGGTGCGGGGAGAGGCTCCCGCGCCCCGAGGTGCAGGCCCGGGTGGAGGCGGGGGAGGAGGTGCCCTGCTGCCGGGGCTGCGGGGGGCCCCTCAAGCCGGACGCCGTCTTCTTCGGCGAGGCCATCGCCCCCGAGCGCCTCGCCCGGGCGGTCGAGGCCGCCGAGGGGGCCGAGGTGTTCCTGGTGGTGGGCTCCTCGCTCGCCGTGCGCCCGGCCGCCGCCCTGCCCGAGCGGGCGCTGCTCAGGGGGGCCCGCCTCATCATCGTGAACGCGGGGCCCACCCGGCTCGACGCCCAGGCCCACGCCCTCCTGCGGGGGCGGGCGGGGGAGATCCTCCCCCCCCTGGCCGAGGCGGCCCTGGCCTGAGACGCGGAGGGGTGCCTCCGGTTTTTGATCCGCCCGCCCGGGGGTGGTAAAGTCCGTCGGTTTCATTTGCGCTCTGTGGACGGGCGCGGAGCCGTTCCGCGCCGTCTCGCATCGGGTTATCCTCCGGCGTCCTTTTCCGCATGCAGCGCGCCAGCGCCTGTGGCAAGGAGGCATCCCTTGGCGACCCATGAACTGGTCACCCGGCCCGACAACGTCCACTGGGGCTTCTACTCGGCGGCGCTCAAGCCCGTGCTGACGATCGATTCGGGGGACACCCTCGTCCTTCACACCGAGTCGGGCCGCAAGGACCTCCTCCAGATGATCGGCCCCCGCCTCTCGCCGGCGCTTCGGCGGATCCTGGAGGAGAGCGCCCCCCAGGGCGGCGCCCACATCATGACGGGGCCGGTGGCCATCCGCGGGGCGAGGCCCGGCGACGTGATCGAGGTGCGCTTCAAGGACATCCAGCCCCGCTACGACTGGGGCTACAACGGCTTCCGCCCGCTGGTGGGGGGGCTTCCCGAGGATTTTCCCTACATGCGGGTGGCGGTGGTCGAGGTGGACAAGAAGTCCTGGACCGGGGACTGGGGCGCGGGGGTGAAGGTGCCGCTCTCCCCCTTCTTCGGGAACTTCGGCGTCGCCCCGCCGGCCGGGATGGGCCAGATCCCCTCCTCTCCCCCGGGGGAGTGGGGCGGTAACACCGACAACAAGGAGTTCACCGCGGGCTCGGCGGTCTATCTGCCCGTCTTCAACGAGGGGGCGCTCTTCTCGGCGGGGGACGGCCACGGCTGCCAGGGGGACGGCGAGGCCAACATCAACGGCATCGAGATGGGCCTCACCGGCACCATCGAGTTCGTGGTGCGCAAGGACATGAGGCTCAAGGTCCCCCGGGCGGAGACGCCGACCCACTACATCCTCATGGGCTTCGACCCCATCCTCGACAACGCGGCCAAGATGGCGCTGCGGGAGACCATCCGGTTCCTGGGCGAGCTGCGGGGGATGAGCCGGGACGACGCCTACACCCTGTGCAGCCTGGCGGTGGACCTGCGGGTGACCCAGATCGTGAACGGGGTCAAGGGGATCCACGCCATGCTGCCCAAGGCGCTGTTCCAGTAGCCGGGGAGGGGGAAGCATGGCCCGCCACGAATTGACGGCCACCGCGCGGACGGTGAACTGGGGCTACTACTGCCCCCGCAAGAAGCCCGTGCTGAGCGTGGCCTCGGGGGACACCCTGGTGGTCCACGCCGAGCCCGGGGTGCGGTTCCTGGAGGGGCCGATCGAGCGGCTGGCCTCCCCGGAGCTGCGGGACATCGTGGCGAACGGGGAGCGGGACCTGGGCGGGCACATCCTCAACGGCCCGGTGGCGGTGGAGGGGGCCAGGCCGGGGGACGTGCTCGAGGTCCGGATCCAAGAGGTGCGCCCCCGCTACGACTGGGGCTTCAACGTCATCCGCCCCCTGCTGGGCGGGCTGCCGGAGGATTTCCCCTACACCCGGATGGTGGTGGTGAAGATCGACGCCCCGTCCCGCACCGCGGACTGGGGCGCGGGGGTGCGGGTGCCCCTCGCCCCCTTCTTCGGGAACCTGGGGGTGGCCCCGCCGCCCGCGATGGGGCGGGTGCCCTCCGGCCCGCCGGGCGTCTGGGGCGGCAACCTGGACAACAAGGAGCTGGTGGCTGGGACCACCCTCTACCTCCCCGTCTTCGTCGAAGG
>JBBTDR010000475.1:0-2879 GCA_038042665.1 Nitrospinota bacterium | reverse complement strand
TCATCACCACCACCCGGTCGCCGAGGAAGACCGCCTCGGGGATGCTGTGGGTGATGAAGAAGACGGTCTTGCGGCTCTCCAGCCAGATGCGCTGGAGCTCGAGGTTCATCTGCTCGCGCGTCAGGGCGTCGAGCGCGCCGAAGGGCTCGTCCATGAGCAGCACGGCCGGGTCGTGGACGAGCGCCCGGGTGATGGCCACGCGCTGCTGCATCCCGCCCGAGAGCTCGAAGGGATACTTCCCCTCGAAGCCCTTCAGGCCCACCAGCTCGAGCAGGGAGAGGGCGCGCGGCCGGTACACCGCGCGGTCCAGGTCCTGGGCGTCGGCGGGGAGGAGGGCGTTGCCCAGCACCGTCCGCCAGGGGAGCATGACGGCGTCCTGGAACACCACCCCGATGTCCCGCCGGGGGCCCTCGATGGGGGTCCCGCGCAGGGTCACCTCCCCTTCCGAGGCCGGGAGAAGACCGGCGAAGATCTTGAGGAGGGTGCTCTTTCCGCAGCCGCTCGGGCCCACGACGGTGACGAGCTCCCCTTCCCCGATCTTCAGCTCGATCCGGTCCAGGGCCTGGACCGTCCCTCCCTCGAGGGTGTCGTAGATCTTCGAGAGCTTCCGGCAGACGATGGCGGGCGCGGGCAATCTCGGGCGCCTCCGGGGATTTTCCAGACTTCCCATTTTCCGCCCCGCCAGCCGGCGGGCCGTCATGCCGCAAAAAGCGAACCAGTTTCCCGCCAATCTATCAGAGCCGCACGGCAGGGCCAAACGGCCAGCCGGGAAGAGCTAGGCGTTCCGGAGCCGCTCCAGGGGGATGACCGCCTCCGCCTCGATCTCCACCAGGAAATCCAGATCGGCGAGGCGCGTCACCCCGAGGAGGGTGCTCGGCGGGGGCGGCGAGGCGAAATACTCGAACCGCACCTCCATGCAGCGGAAGTAGGCGGGGATGTCCACGGTGTAGGTGACCGTCCGCACCACGTCCCCGAACCCCGCGCCCACGTGCGCGAGGCCCGCGCGGAGGTTCTCGCACACCTGGCGGAGCTGGGCGGCCATGTCCCCCTTCCCCACCACCCGGCCGTCCGCATCCGCGGACACCTGGCCCGCCAGGATGACCCGCGCCTGGCCGGAGGCCTTGATCACCGTCACCGAGGAGTAAAGGGGCCGGCCGTTCAGGACCCGGCGGAAGATGCCGGGGGGAGACAAGTGGACGATCTCGGTCATGGGGAGGCACCTCACCCTGGAAGAATGGCCTCGCCATTCACCTTATCACACAATTTTCCGCCAGGTCGGGCGGCGTCCTAATTCGCCCCAATCTTGGTGTCATCTGAGGCCCAGCGAGCCGAAGAATCCCGGTGCCGGCCCCACATGATCCAAAAACCGGGATGCTTCGCGGAGCCCGTCCCGGGCAGGGGCGCTCAATTGAGCGCCCCTGCGACATGACAGGACGAACCCATTCCAAATTGGGACACCACAGCGGGCGCTTGCGCCGGGCGAGAGGCCGGTCTAGGGTTCCCGCATCATCCCGGGCGCGCCCCGCGCCCCGCGTCTGCTCCCTCCGCCCCGGCGGAGGGGCCCAGCAGGGGAAAGACCGGCATGCCCCATCCCGCCTGGAAAAGCTGCCTCCGCCACCTCACCCCCCGGCGCCTGCGCGACACCCTGATGGAGATGGTGAACATCCCGAGCCCCACCGGCCGGGAGAAGGCGATGGCCCGCTACCTGGTGGACCGCCTGGGCCGCTCCGGCTTCCGCACCGAGCTCCAGGAGGTCAGCGCGGGCCGGCCCAACGCCATCGGCGCCCGGCCCGGGGCCGGGGACGGGCGGAACCTCCTCTTCACCGGCCACATGGACACCTCCTACGACGGGGACGAGAGCTACCTCGCGGGCGAGGGCTTCAAGGCCAAGGCGGTCCACCGCGGCGGCTGGATCTGGGGCCTCGGGGCGAACAACATGAAGAGCGGCCTCGCCTCCGCCCTCGTGGCCGTGGAGGCGGTGGCGAAGGAGGACGTCCCCCTGCGGGGGGACCTCACCTACGCAGGGGTGGTGGGGGAGATCGAAAAGGCCCCCGTCGAGGAGTTCCAGGGCGAGTCCTTCGCGGGCTACGGCACCGGGAGCCGCCACCTCATCCTCCACGGGGTCACGAGCGACTGGGTGATCCTGGCCGAGCCCACCGGCCTCTCCGTCTCCAACGCCAATCTGGGGGTGCTCTGGGCCAAGATCACCGCCCGGGGCACCGTCAGCCACAGCGTCTTCACCAAGCACCCGGGCATCCGGAACGCCATCCGCGCCATCCACCGCATCCAGGCGGCCGTCGAGAAGTGGGCCGCCCGCTACGAGTCGCGCCACGCGTGCATGGGAGAGCGCCCCAACGTGACCATCGCCTCGATCCGGGGGGGCTTGCCCTGGCGCCTCTCGCGGAACCCCACCGAGGCCAGCCTCTACCTCGACATCCGCATGGTGCCGGGCCAATCGCCCGAGGACATCAAGCGCGAGCTGCGCGCCCTGCTGCGGAAGGTGGCCGAGGAATCCGGCGGGCCCGAGGCCGAGCTGGGCTTCTACATCTACGACCCGGGCACCCTCCTGGACCCGGCGCACCCCTTCGTGGGCGCCATGCTCAAGGCCCACAAGCGGGCCCTGGGCAAGGCCTCCCCCCTCACCATCCGGCGGCCCGCCGCGGACTCCACCCACTTCAACCACTACGAGCTCCCCTGCGTGTGCTACGGCCCGGGCGGTCGGATGCACCCCGGCGCCAGGAAGAGGGGCCTCATGCACGCCGTGGGGGAACACGCGGCGGTGGAGGACCTCGTCGCGGCGGCCAAGGTGTACGTGGCCGCCATCCTCGAGATCTGCGGCCAGCCGGCGGCGCGCAAGCGCTGACCCCCGCCGGGGAGAC
>JBBTDR010000474.1:0-2540 GCA_038042665.1 Nitrospinota bacterium | reverse complement strand
CCGAGGGGGTCTCCCTGGCCCTCCTCCTCCTGGCGATGGTGGGGGTGGGCTTCCTCCAGGTCGTCCTCCGCAACGTCTTCCACACGGGGATCTTCTCGGCCGACCTCCTCCTGCGCCAGGGGCTGCTCTGGCTCGGCTTCCTGGGCGCCTCCCTCGCCTCGCGCGGGGAGGGCCGCCACATCCACATCGACGTGCTCTCCCGCGCCATCCCCGCGCCCTGGAGCGGAGGGATCCGCCGGCTGGCCGACCTCTGCGGGGCGGTGGCGTGCCTTCTCCTCGCCCGGGCCTCGCTTCTCTTCGTGCTGGGGGAGTGGGAGGCGGGGAGCCGGATTGCGGGCGTCTTTCCGGCGTGGGCGCTCGAGATCGTCCTGCCCGTCGGCTTCGCCCTGATGAGCCTCCGCTTCCTGGCGGCGGCCGCCTGGGGGAGGCCCCCAAAGCGCGAAGGGGCCCGCCCATGACGGCGCTCGCGGGGCTCCTCTTCACCGTCGCCGCCCTCCTGGGCACCCCCATGTTCGCCGTCATGGGCGCGGCGGCGCTCTGGGGCTTCGCCTCCGAGGGGGTGAGCGCGGCGGCGGTCATCATCGAGCTCTACCGGATGACGGACGCCCCCGCCCTCGTCGCCATCCCCTTCTTCACCTTCGCGGGCTTCCTCATGGCCGAGGCCCGCACCCCCCACCGCCTGACGGCCCTCGCCCGCGCCGCCCTGGGCTGGATGCCGGGGGGGCTGGCCGTGGTGACGCTGGCCACCTGCGCCTTCTTCACCTCCTTCACGGGGGCCTCCGGGGCCACCATCGTGGCCCTGGGGGGGCTCCTCTACGCCTCCCTCCTCGAGGACGGCTACCCGGAGCGCTTCTCCCTGGGCCTCGTCACCACCTGCGGGGGGCTGGGGCTGCTCTTCGCGCCGAGCCTCCCCCTCATCCTCTACGGCGTGGTGGCCCGGGTGAACATCGACCACCTCTTCCTGGCGGGGGCCGTCCCGGGCCTCCTCCTCATGGCCATCCTGGGGGGCTACAGCATCTGGGTGGGGGGGGCGCGGCCCCGCGCACTCCCTTCTCGGGCGCGGCGCTGGGGGCGGCCCTGCGCGGGGCGGCCTGGTAGCTGCCGCTAACGGTCCTCAACATGGGAGGAATCTACGGGGGGTTCTACACCGCGGCGGAGGCGGCGGCGGTGGCCGCCTTCTACGTCCTCATCGTCGAGGTCTTCATCTACCGCGACCTGGACCTGCGCCGGGACGTGCCCCGCATCGCGCGCGAGAGCATGATCCTGGTCGGGGTGATCCTGATCATCCTGGGGGCGGCGCTCGGGCTCACGAACTACCTGGTGGACCAGCAGGTGCCCCAGCGGCTCCTGGAGGCCATGAAGACCTGGATCGTGAACCGCTGGGTCTTCCTCCTGGCGCTGAACCTCTTTCTCCTGGTCGTGGGCTGCCTGATGGAATTCTACGCGGCCATCGTGGTGGTGGTCCCTCTCATCCTCCCGATCGCCCGGGAGTTCGGCGTCCATCCCGTCCACCTGGCCATCATCTTCCTCGCGAACCTGGAGGTCGGATTCACGACCCCGCCCCTGGGCCTCAATCTTTTCATCTCGGCCAACCGCTTCCGGCTCCCCCTGAACGAGGTCTGGTGGTCCTCCCTTCCCTTCCTGGGGCTCCTGCTCGCGGCGCTCCTCCTCATCACCTACCTCCCGGAACTGAGCCTCGCGCCCCTGCGGTGGCTCCTCAAGGCGGGGTTCTGATGCCCCCCTCGCCCACGGGCTTCATCGATCTGACCGTCCCTCTCCGCGAAGGGATGCCGGTCTGGCCGGGAGACCCGCTCCCCCGCATCCGCTTCCACCAATCCTTCGCGGCGGGGGATGGCGTCAACGTGAGCGAGGCCGCCCTTTCCCTCCACACGGGGACCCATCTGGACGCCCCCCTGCATTTCCTCCCCGGGGGGGGCGGCATCGAGGCCCTCCCCCTCGACGCCCTCATCGGCCCGGCGCGGGTGATCCCGATTGAGAACCCCTGGCAGGTCACGGCGGAGGAACTGCGCCGGCGCGACCTGGCCGGGGCCTCACGCTTCCTCATCCGGACGCCCAACTCGGCCGGCCGCTGGTGGGAGAAGCCCTTCGACCCCGGCTTCTGCCACATGACGCGCGAGGCGGCGGAGCTCCTCCTCGCGGCCGGGATGCGCCTCCTGGGGGTGGACTGCCTCTCGGTGGACGGGAAGGGCGCCCCCGGCTCCCCCGTCCACAACCTCCTCCTCCCGGCGGGGGTGGTCCTGCTGGAGGGCCTCGACCTCTCCCAGGCCCCGCCGGGGGACTACGAGCTCATCGCGCTGCCCGCCCTCTTCTGGGGCCGGGACGGCGCCCCCGCCCGGGCGGTGCTGCGGACGGCGCAGGGACGAGACCCGGGCCATCCACAGGCAAGCCTTTAAGATCATCATGGTTGCTTCACCCTCCCCCTCCGGCCTGCGACGAGCTCAGACTTCGGCGAGCTCAGTCGAGCCGTCGAGGCGGGGAGGGTTGGGTGGGGGAGCGTGCGAGAGACATTTCCCTCCCCC
>JBBTDR010000473.1:0-2129 GCA_038042665.1 Nitrospinota bacterium | reverse complement strand
CCGCATGAGAGGGAATACCATCAACTTCGTGTCCAACAATCCAGGGGCGCTACAGGTTGCCGGAAAAAGAGTCAGCGCGAATTTGTTCTTGGCCCTTTAATGGAGGGTGCCGCCTGTGAGAAAGAAAGCAATCACCATAGCGCTGGGCCTTTTGGTATTGGTGTTGTTGGCCGGAAACTTCAAGGTGGCTTCCGCGCACCAGTGGTGGGCGTGGCATTGGGGCGTTGGGCTTTGGCATTTCTGGGAGCGGCCGTCGAAAAACCTGGGCGTCTGGGTTTACGGATCCTATTCGGCAGAATCCAATGCCGCGCTCAATGACTGGAGATCACGCCTCTCCGGCATTTTCACCTTCACTTCGGTTGGCTCCCATACCGACGTCAGCCTCTACGCCGGAAACTACGGGGCGACGGACTGGGGGGGGCTGGCCTCCATCGAGAACTACGATTACGACTGGTGGCACGGGTGGTGCTGGTGCAAGATCACCCACGCCCACGCCCGCACCAACACCTACTGGTGGACGGGGACCGGCCTCCAGGGGGTCCAGTGCCAGGAGTTTGGCCACACCTTGGGCCTCGACCACAGCAACACCGGCGACTGCATGGGGAAGACATACTACAACAGCATCAACGTCACCTCGTCCCACAACCGGTCAGACATCAGCTCCATGTACCCTTGACCGCGCGAACCCCCCCGGGGCCCTGAGGGGCGCGGGGGTCGGACGATAAGGAGACAGGAAGATGAAACTCAACACAGCGCTAGGCATCGCGGCAGCCGTGCTGGGAGCCACCTTCGCCGGCCAGGTTGCGGTGAGCTATTTCTTCGGGAAGCCCGGCCCCACCCACTTCGTCAGCTGGCAGCACTACCCCAAGAGCGCGCAGGAGGCCACGGCGCTCGCGAAGCGCATCGTCGAGGCTAGGGTGGTGAACGTACGGCGGGGCCCAGACCTCGTGTTGCAGGCGCCCGGCGAGCCCGGCGGGGCGGACCGGATCCCCCAGGAGGTCGCGACCCTCCAGGTCGAGACGGACATCAAGGGGACAGGGCCCAACCAAATCGAGGTCTCCCAGACGGCGGCCTTCATCGGCTCCCCCATCGGCCGCCCGGCCCCGACGGGGCCGGCACCCCCAAAGCCCGTTGCGCCCGATGGCCGCACCGGGAGAGATCGCCCAGCTCAGGTCCCGGAGGCCACGTATCCCGCCGCCGCCAGGCACTTGCTGGAGAGCGCGCCGCCCTATCAGGCGGGGCAGCGCTACGTCCTGTTCCTGACCGACGGACCCACCCTGGGGGGCAAGAGCACGCACACCGTCATCTCCCCCGAGGGCCGCTACCACATCGGTTCAGGCGGGGCGCTCCAGCCCGTCACGAACCGCCCTTCTGCGGACGCGGATTTCGGGCTGAATTTGAGGGGGAAGAACCTCACCAATCTGCGGGGCAAGCTGCAGCAAATACCGGGCATCCAGGTCCGCCCGGTGAAATGACGGCGGGCCTAAGACCCGCCGCTTCGGGCGGGGGGGGAGGGCGGCGTGACGTTCCGTGCGCTTCTGTTTTTCCTGCTTGCTCTGACGGGAACGCTGGTTGACCCGGCCGTCCCCGCCTCTGCCCCCCCGCCCTTCCGGCCAGCGCAAGACCTGCCCGCTCTTGTCGAGGGCGCCTCACTCATCATCGTGGGCAAGATAGAGGGGGTGAAACCGGGGCGGGTCGCCGGCCGAGGGGATGCGCGGCTTGAATTCAACGATGTCCGCGTCCGGGTCGAAAAACGCCTCAAGGGGGAGGCCCCCCAGGCCATCACCGTGGAGGAGGTCTCCCAGGCCCGCCGCGTGGTGATCTCTCCCGCGGGCCCTCCCTTCCAGCCGGGCGAGCGCTACGTCCTCTTCCTCATGCGGGGAGAGGGGGACCGCTACGTCCCCGTTCCTCCCCGAGGCCGCTTCTACCTGGAGGGGGGGCGGGTCGGCCCCCTCGACATAGAGGAGGCGAAGTTCCTCCAGCAGATAGAGTCCATCGTCCAGGGGGCGCGGTAGCGGACTTTGCCTTGCGGGAGGTCCCCCTCCTCAACATCTTCACCGCGCGCCAGAGCCGCACCGAGGTGGACAAGGAGGTGCTGGTCCTGGTGACGCCTCACCTCTACTCGCCCG
>JBBTDR010000472.1:1580-3082 GCA_038042665.1 Nitrospinota bacterium | reverse complement strand
GTCCATGAAAGGAATCGTCAGTTGAGCTTGATCCCGGCGGTCTGGATGACCTTCTTCCAGCGCTCCTGGTCGTCGCGCATATGCTTGGCGAGCGCCGCCGCCGTACTGGGCGCAGGCTCGTACCCCTGCGCCGCGAGCGATTGCACCGTACCCGGGTCCTTGAGCACCTTCCCGATCTCGCCATTGACCTTCTCTATGACCTCCTTGGGCGTCTTCGCGGGGGCTTTCTTCTTCGCGGGCACGGGTGCCTCCGTGTCGGGGGGGTGGAGCCGGAGCGGGAACTTTACCAGAGGAGAGGGAGGAGGTGAACGCTCAGGCCGTTGCGAATGGACCCGGGCGATGACAAGCATCGGGCCCCAAGCGAACCTGTTCGCTTGGGTTCCCATCGCCCCTACGTAGGGGCGAACCTTGTGTTCGCCCTGCCATGCCTACGCCGCCGGCGTGAGGCGGGGAGGGCCGGCGATCCACTCCTCGAGCTGGCGGAGGATCTCCTTGCGCCCGAGGTTCTCCTTGGCGCTGGCGAGGATGGGCCCGGACCAGCGGCCGTAGAGCCCGCCGCTCTGCGTGAGGGCCTCCGTCACCGCGTCCACCACCGCCCGCCGCTCCCCGCGCTTGAGCTTGTCCGCCTTGGTGAGGGCGATGCAGGCGGGCAGCTCCACCGCCCCCAGCCACTCGAGGAGCTGCAAGTCCATCTCCCCCGCCCCGCGCCGGGAGTCGATGAGCACCACCACCCCGCGCAGGGGCTCCCGCCCGCCGAGGTACTCCTCGATCATGGGCTGCCAGCGCTCCCGCACCGCGAGGGGCACCTTGGCGTAGCCGTAGCCGGGGAGGTCCACCAGGACGAAGCGGCCGCCGATCTCGAAGAAGTGGATGAGCTGGGTCTTGCCCGGGGCGGTGCTCGTGCGGGCGAGGCCCTTGCGGCCCACGAGGGCGTTGATGAGGGAGGATTTGCCGACGTTGCTCCGCCCGGCGAAGGCCACCTCGGGCGGGCCGGGCTTGGGCCACCCCGCGCGCGAGGCGGCGCTCTTGAGGAGGGAGGCCTGGGGGAAGCGCATCGCCCCTCAGTCCGCCGCGGGCGGGGCGAAGGGGTGGATGACCAGCCCCGTGCGGAGCTTGGGGTAGAAGTAGGTGGACTTGTGGGGCATCCGCCCGCCCGCCCGGGCGATGCGGCAGACGGCCTCGATGGGGGTGGGGTTCAGGAGGAGGGCGGCGGCGCACTCCCCCCGCCGGGCGGAGGCCAGGGCGGCCTCGGGGTCGGGGGTGAAGCCCAGGTCGGCCTCCTCGTGGGAGGCGCGGAAGGCGCCCTCGATGATCTCCTCGTGCAGCCGGCGCACGTCGAGGGAGGCGACGGCCTCCTCGACGGCTCGATCGAGCTCGCCGAGGTCCGAGCCGCCGCCCGCGCCCCCGCCCTTGCGCAGGAGGAAGCGCACCGGCCCCTCGCCGCCGTAGAGGGCGAAGGCGGTGCGCCCGCCCCCCCCGCGGGGCGGGCGCCGCTGGGCGGC
>JBBTDR010000472.1:0-1570 GCA_038042665.1 Nitrospinota bacterium | reverse complement strand
CGCCGCCGCTCGAACCGGCGCCCGCTCCCCGCGAGGGCCTGGAGCCGCTGGGCGACCTGGGCGCCCTCTCCCTCGCGGGGGGCGGGCGCCTCGATCACCTCGTAGCCCTCGCGGATGCGCTGGAGGGCTTCGGCCGGGCCCGCGCCCACCTTCTTCAGGAGGCGGTGGGTGGGGAGGATGACCATGCCGGGGTCGGCGGCGTTCGCCAGGCACATGAGGGTGTAGTCGGCCTCTCCGCCCGGGGGGGCGCCCCCGGCGCGCCGGGCCTCGCGGAGGTTGAGGGAGGTCTCGTAGCGGTGGTGGCCGTCGGCGATGAAGACCTGCTTCTCCGCGAGGGCCTGCTGGACGGCCTGGTGGGCGGCGGGGTCCTCGCAGCGCCAGAGGGCGTGGCGCACGCCTTCGTCCTCGAAGTCGGCGAGGGGGGCGCCCTCCATCGAGGGGGAGAGGGCGCCCAGCGCGGAATCGCCCGGGCCGTCATAGAAGCCGAAGATGGGCTCCAGGTGGGCCCCGCACTTCCCCCAGAGGGCGTAGAGGTAGCCCTTGGGCTTGGGGAAGGTCTGCTCGTGGGGGTGGATCTGCCCCTCGCCGTACTTGGCCAGGCGGATCTTCCCGAAGAAGCCGCGCCGCTCGGCCCGCCTCCCGTCCGGGAGGGTGAAGCTCTGCCGGTAGGGGTAGAGGGCGGGCCGGGGGTCGGGGGCGAGGGCGCCCTCCTCCTGCCATTGCTTGAAGTAGCGCAGGGCCCGGGCGACGCGGGGGCCGTCCTCCTGCTCTCCCGCGAGGAACTCCCCCTGGATGAGGCGCACGATGTTGTGCGGGTGCCGCGCGTGGAAGGCGCGCTGCATCCCGGGGGTGAAGACGTCGTAGGGGGGCGAGCTCACCTCGCCCATCCGCTCCGGGGCGGTCCCGGCGTAGCGCAGGGCCCGGAAGGGCCGGACATCCACCAAGGGGCTTCCTCCAGCGCTCGGATCGGGGGGAGGGAGGGTGGGCCTCCCGGCCGTTCTTATCGCCTTTCTTCCTTCCGGGATCAACCGGCGGCGGGCGGAGCGGGGGCTGGGACGGCGGGGAAGCCGCCCCTCTTCTCTCTCCGCCGGTGCCTTCGCTGGGGGTGCCGCGTCAGGCGATGAGGTTCAGCTGCCCGCCCCGGGTGTCCCCGCCGAGGGTCTGGAGGTCCTGGCCGGAGAAGTTCTCGGGGGAGGCGGGCTCCGCCTGCCCCTGGCCGGCCTGGAGGGAGGCCTGGACGAGGTTTTTGACGAATTCGCTCTCGGCGAGCCGGGCGAGGACCGCCGCCTCCGCCGGGCCGAAGGTGCTGCGCCGGGCGGGAGAGGGGGCGGCCGGGGGAGCGGGGGAAACCGGATCGACCATGACCCTCTCTCCTTTCATGTCCTTGAGAACAAAGACATTGTAGCGGAACGGGAGGGCAAGGTCAAAGATATCTCTTCGGAGGGATCCCGCTGGCGCTAGGCGTGCCTATGAAGATGGGCTGTCAATGTCAAAACCGTGCAGCGGGGGGACAGCCCATCTTCATTGATACGAAGTCTAAAGAGGTGGCTCACTGGGCGGATGCCCGGAG
>JBBTDR010000471.1:0-1287 GCA_038042665.1 Nitrospinota bacterium | reverse complement strand
GCGGCCGGGCGCGGAGCCGCCGGGGGAGGGGAGGCCGAGGGAGGGGAGGCTGGAAGGGCGGCGCCCTCCGCCTCCTCGACCTCGGCGTAGTAGGCCTGGCCGTCCAGGACGATCCTGAGGCGTCCCGTCCCTTCTTCCCGCTCGGCGCTGACGGCGTAGCGCTTGCCGCCGATGGTCAGGTGGAAGTTCCTCAACGGGGCCTCCTCAGGGGGGCGGGGGCCCGCCCCCGGGCCGCCCAGCGCGTGGAGCGGCGGATGACGGGCGGGATGTAGAGGGAGGGCTGCTCGGCCTCCAGGAAATGGGCGGCCGCGGCGGCCAGCACCCGCTCGAGCGGGGGCTCCCCGGCAGGGGCGGCGGCCTGGGCCTGAGCCGGGGCCTCCGCCTCGCTCCGGTAGAGCCAGGTGAGGAGCTGCATCGTCCACATCAGGACGATCAGGCATAGGTAGACCACCCCCATGCCGATGACGGCGAGGACGAGGGCTTTCGCGAGGAGGGTGAACACGCTCCCGGCTCCCTAGAGGGGGATGTTGCCGTGCTTTTTGTCCGGGCGAACCTGGCGCTTGCGGGAGGTCATCTCCAGCGCCCGGAGGAGCTCCCGCCGGGTGAAGCGGGGCTCGATGATGGCGTCCACCAGGGCCTGACCCGCCGCGGAGTAAGGCTTGGCGAAGAGCTGGCGGTACTCCTCGACCTTCTGCTTGCGCGTGGCGTCGGGGTCGGGCGCCCCGCTGATCTCCCGGCGGAAGATGATGTTGGCGGCCCCGTCGGGCCCCATGACGGCGATCTCGGCCGTGGGGTAGGCGATGACGCGGTCGTAGCCCAGCCCGAAGCCGCTCATGGCGATGTAGGCCCCGCCGTAGCTCTTGCGGAGGATGACGGCGATCTTGGGGACGGTGGCCTCGCTGTAGGAGAAGAGCACCTTGGCCCCGTGGCGGATGACCCCGCCGTGCTCCTGGTGGGTGCCGGGCAGGTAGCCGGGCACGTCCACGAAGTTGATGATGGGGAGGTTGAAGGCGTCGCAGAAGCGCACGAAGCGGGCGAGCTTGTCCGAGCTGTTGATGTCGAGCACCCCGGCCAGGTGGCAGGGCTGGTTCCCCACCACCCCGGCCGGGCGGCCCTCGATGCGCGCGAAGCCGACCACGATGTTCCGGGCATAGCGTTCCTGGATCTCCATGAAGTCGCCGGCGTCGAAGACGTTGCGGATGACGTCCCGCACGTCGTAGGCGCGCTTCTCCTCGGTGGGGACGATGCCCTCGAGCGCCGGGTTCTCGTCGGGTGGCCAGGCGGCGG
>JBBTDR010000470.1:0-2768 GCA_038042665.1 Nitrospinota bacterium | reverse complement strand
CCGCCCGCCGGGAATCCCCTCCCCTTTCACCCTCAGGCGGATGGCCCCGCGTCTCTCCTCCAGGGTGACGCGATCGAAGAGCGAGACCTGCTGAATCCAGGTGACCACCTCGTGATAGCCGTCGGGGCGGACCCCGAGCACACGCAGGCCCAGGTTGACCTTCGCCGGGCTCAAGAGGCGGAGAATCCCGCCCTTGGCCTCTTTCACCGAAACACCTCCCCGTCGAGCGGAACCACCCGCACCCCTGGCGGGACGGGAAGATCGAACACGCTGTCCGGAAACGCGACCGAGGCGGGCGAGGGCGGGGAGGCGATCTCCAGCCGCATGCGGGTGCCTCCCCTCGGCGCGGTGACCTCCACCCACTCCGGGACGCGCGGCCCGCCCCACGCGCGGAAGGGGCCGAAGCGCACCCCCGTCTCCGCCCCCGGCTCCCCGACGCGGGCGGCGCGCGGGAGCAGGCTCTCCGGCTCCAGCCAGACCACCTGCCTACGCTCGAAGCCCGGCCCCGGCGGGAGCTCCATCCGGAGCGCGCCAGCCTCGGCGTCCCAGGCGAGGCTCACCTGGCCGGGCTCCACGCCATCCGTGATCGGCAGCCCGCCCTGGAGCAGGCGGACGAACAGCCCGCTCCCGATCGGCACCCCGAACAGGCGGGTCATGGACTGGGCGTCCGCCCCGCCCTCGGCGAACCGCCCCCGCCCGGGCACATAGGCCCGAAGGCCGCTCCCCCGGGCCACCACGACGAACACCGGCGCCCCGAGAGGGGACAAAGGCTCCAAGCGCAGGGAGGAGGGGGCCCGCCAGAGGAGCACCGCCTTACCCGCGTAGGCGCCTCCCCGGCCCAGTTCCTCGCCGAGGAGGCCCGCCGGCCCCTCGGCGCCGAAATGAAGCTCGAACTGGGCGAGGGTGCGCAGCGAGGCCAGGAGGGGGCGCTGCCGCAGGCGGGCGAGGACCTCGGACGCGGCCGGAAGGGATGCGGGAGGGGCCGGCTCCAGTCCGGCGCAGCCGGCCGCCAGGGCCCAGACCAGGGCCGCTCCGAGGAGGAAACGCGGGGCGCTCAAGGGTCCGCGGCGGCCTATCAGCGGGCTCTCTGCCCCGACGGCTCGTGGCGGCGGATCTTCTCCTCCACCTCGGCGCTCTTCGGATCCGCCTTGAAGGATTTCCTCCACGCCTCGAGCGCCTTGCCCTTGTCGCCCAGGGAGAGGTGGATGTCCCCCAGGTGGTCGAGCATGACCGGATCGTCGGGCTGCTGGTTGAGGGCGTGGGTGAGCTTCCCCAGGGCTTCCTTGAAGCGCCCCTGCCGGTAGTAGACCCAGGCCAGGCTGTCGAGGAAGGCCGGGTTCGTCGGCTCGATGGCGAGGGCGCGGTCGAGCAGCTGCTCCGCCTCGAGGATGTTCTTGTTGCGCTCGGAGAACATGTAGCCCAGGAGGTTCAGGGCGTTGGCGTGCCGGGGGTCCATGCGGAGGATCTCGCGCGTCTCGGCCTCCACGAAGTCCCAACGCTTGAGCTCGTAGTAGGCCGAGGCCAAGTTGAAGCGGTAGAGGGTGGACTTCGAGTCGAGCTGGATCGAGGCCTCGAAGAAGGGCACGGACTCGGCGTACTTCTTCTGCCGCATGAGGATGCTCCCGCGCGCGAAGGGGATGCGGGCATCCTTTGGATGGGCCTTGGCGGCCTCCTCCAGCGCGGCGAAGGCCTTCTCGAACGATTCGCCCTTGGCGAATAAGCGGGCCAGCTGGATCCGGCCCTCCACCGTCGCCGGGACGAGCGCGATGAGCTCATCGAGCTCCTTCTCCGCCTGTGCGGGCTGTTCGAGCTCCTCGTAGATAGCGGCCACGAAGCGGCGGACGGCTTCGTCCTTGGGGTTCCGCGCCAGCACGAAGCGGAACTCGCGCAGGGCCTCCTGGAAGTTGCGCCGCTCGAAGCGCAGGAAGCCCAGGGTCCGGTGGACGTCCAGGTTGCCCGGCTCCTCCTGGCTGAGGCGCTCATACTCCTTGAGCGCCCCCTCCAGGTTCTCCTTGCGGATGTACACCTGCCCCAGCCGCGCGCGGGCTTCGCGGTTCTCCGGCTCGTAGGAGAGGATGCGCTTGTAGACTTCCTCGGCCTTGCCGAAGTTGCTCCGGACCTCGTGCAGGCCCCCCAGCGCCAGGAGGCCGCGGGTGAACTGCGGATGCTGCTCCGCGAGCCGGAGGAGCTCCCGCTCGGCTTCGTCGTACTTGCGGAGGCGGACGTATCCCTGCGCCAGGTAGAACTGGCCCAGCACGTCTCCGCGCTCGCCCTTGGCCACCTTCTCCAGCACATCCACCGCCTCCTGGTTCCGGCCCAGCTCCAGGTAGGCCGTTCCCAGCAGGAGCTTCACCTCGTTCTCGGCGGGCTTGAGGCGGAGGAGCTTCTCGTAGACCTCGACCGCCTCGTTGAGCTTGCCCCGGGCGGTGTAGATGCCGCCGAGGATGAGGTAGGCCTGGGTCTCCTGTGCATCGAGGGCGACCGCCCGGCGGGCAAGCTCCTCGGCGCGCTCCATGTTCCCCTGGCGCACGAGCAGGGAGGCCAGGCGCGTGAGCAGGAAGGCGGACTTGGGATCTCCCTGCACGGCCGCGGAATACTTGTCCCGCGCGAGATCCAACCGGCTGTTCAGCTCCTCCCGGTAGCCGAGGATGAAGTGATAGTAGGACTCGGCCGTGCCCGGCGGGCTCCCGGGCCCCGCCGCGTTGAGCTGCACCTCGCCCTCCACCGCCGCGCACTCGAGAACGCTTCGCTCCGCCGGGTCGAGCCGG
>JBBTDR010000469.1:0-2888 GCA_038042665.1 Nitrospinota bacterium | reverse complement strand
GCCACCACGCGGATGTCGCCCGGGTTGGCCAGGATGGAGCGGTTGCCCAGCGCCCGGGCGCCGAACTCCTCCCGCCCCTTCACCCGGGCCACCACCTCTCCCTTGGCGAGGAGCCGCGCGATCTCGGCCTCGATGTCGTCGAAGCGGCGGACCACGTGCTTCCGCCGAACGCCGGTCATGTCCAGGGCCTCGTCCGCCTCGTTCTCGAGGATGTCCCGGCCCAGGTAGAGCGGCCCCAGGGGGACGCACCGCTTGGGGCCCTTGGCGATCTGGGCGTGGAGCCAGTAGGCGGCCCCGATGGCGTTCGACTCGTCCCCGCACGAGGGGAGGACGAACACGTCCTCGATCTCCTCCAGGGCGGCGATGCGCTGGTTGGCCTTCACGTTCATGAAGACCCCGCCGCTCAGGGCGGCCCGGCCCTCCCCCGCCGCCGCGAGGCCCGCCCGGGCCCACGCGACGAGCATCTCCTCCAGCAGGTCCTGGCTCGCCGCCGCCACCCAGTCGAAGCGGTGCCGCGCGAGGTTCTCCATCAGGTAGCGGAAGCGATCCCGCCGCACCTTCCAACGGAAGCGGGGGGGATCCGATGGCTCGAAGCCGATCATCTGGGACATGACGGCGTAGGACTTCTTCTTGCCGTGCTCCGGGGCGTAGGGGGCCAGCCCCATCACCTTGTACTCGTGCTCGAGCTGGCGCATCCCCAGGAAGAGGGTGACCAGGCTGTAGAAGCTCCCGAGCGAGCCCGCCGAGCTCGGGGAGGCGGCCAGCCGGCGGACGCCCTCGGGCCCGGCGGTGTTCCAGGTGGCGCAGAGGCCGTCCCCGGAGGCGTCGTTGGTGAGCACCGCCGCCCGCCGGGGGCGGTCGCCCGCGAAGGGGGAGCCGTAGTAGGCCGCCGCCGCGTGGGCCATGTGGTGCTCGACGATGTGGATCTTGGACTTCGAGATCCCCAGGTGGCTCACGATCCGCTCGAAGCGCCGCTCGGGCGAGATCAGCTCCTTCCGCGAGGCCTCGGAAGAGAGGTTGAGCTTCTTGCCGAGGCGGCGCGCCTTGCGCCGCAGGGCTCCCACCTTCTTGATGCCCAGGTACTCGTCAATGTAGTCGTCGTCCCGGGTGACGAGCTCGAACCACCCCGCGTCCATCGCCTCGTGGCCCGCGAGAGCGACGGCGGTGAGGTCCTTCCCCTCCACCCCCGCCCAGGCCAGGACGCCCTCCACCGCCTCCCGGGGATAGGCCCCCTGGTTCTTCCGGCGGGTGAAGCGCTCCTCGCTCATGCAGGCGACCACCTCGCCGTCCCGGAGGAGGCAGGCGGTCGCCAGGTGGGAGTCGTTGATCCCCAGGATGAGATCGGTCACGCGGCTCCCCTCCCCCGCTCCCGCAGGGCCTCGCGGTAGATCTCCACCGTGCGGCGGGCCACCACCCGGCGGTCGAACTCCTCCTCCGCCCGGCGGCGGCCCGAGGCCCCCATGGCGCGGGCGGCCTCGGGCGAGCGCCGCAGGCGCTCGAGCGCCCCGGCCAGCGCCTCCTCGTCCGCGGGCGGGACGAGGACGCCCTCGCTCCCCTCGCGCACGATCTCCTCCACGCAGCCCACCCGGCTGGCCGCGACGGGCCGCCCGGCGGCGAGATAGTCGAAAAGCACCCGGCTCGTCCCCTCGGACCGCCGGGAGGGGAAGGCCAGGGCGTCGCAGGCGGCCAGGGCCTCCCCCATGGAATCCAGGAAGCCGGGGAACACCACCCGGCCGCCCATCCCCAGCTCCGCCGCCAGCGCCTTGAGGCGCTCCAGATCCTCCCCCTGGCCCACCACCACCACCCAGGGGAACCCCCGCTCATCCCCTCCCATCCGGGCCACCGCGCGCAGGAGCACATCCTGCCCCTTCAGCCAGAGCCGGACGCTCCCCGCCACCCCGGCCACCCACGCCCGGGGAGGGATGCCCCACGCCTGGCGGAAGCGCTCTCCCCGGGCGTCCGGGTCGAAGGCCCTGGCGTCCCCACCCCCCATCACCGTGCGGAAGCGCCCGGGCGCGAAGCCCGCTCCCTCCAGGTAGCCCCGCCGGATGCGCTCCGAGACGGCCACCACGCGGTCCGTCCCCCGGCCGTAGAGCCAGCGGTTGAAGAGGTGCCTCCGCACCGGCTGCATGATGTGGCGGCTGCGGACGATGACGGGGCCCCGCCGCCCGGGCCAGGCAGCCGCCACCAGCCAGTGCTCCACCCCCCGGTGGACGTGGACCGCCTCCACCTGCCGCTCGCGGGCCAGCCGCCGGAGTTTCACCAGGTCGCGCAGGTAGCTCGCAGGGCGGAGGTTGCCGCTCCCCTCGATGAAGTCCACCTCCCGCACCCCCTCGCGGCCGGCGCGCTCGGCCAGCATCCGCCCCCGTTCCACCTCCCGGCAGAGGAGCAGGACGCGGTGGCCCGCCTCCTGGAGGCCGAGCGTCAGGGCGACCGCCGCCCAGGCGTCCGAGCTCCAGCCCCGGCAGGTCATGATCTGGAGGATGGAGAGGGGCCGGCCGTCCTCCCCGCGCGCGGCGGGGGCGGGGGAGCGGAGGACGCCCTCCCTCATGCCGTCCCGCCCGGCTGGCGGATGAGGCTCTCCTCGGGCGGGACCGCCTCCGAGGCCTCGGCGGAGAACTGCATCTCGTAGAGCTTCCGGTAGAGCCCGCCCCGCTCCATGAGCTGGGCGTGGGCGCCCAGCCCGACCAGCTGGCCGTCGTCGAGCACGGCGATGGCGTCGGCCCCGCGGACGGTGGAGAGGCGGTGGGCGACGACGATGGTGGTGCGCCCCCTCATCAGGCGCTCGAGCGCCTCCTGGATGATCTTCTCGCTCTCCGAGTCGAGGGAGCTCGTGGCCTCGTCCAGGAGGAGGATGGAGGGGTCGCGCAGGATGGCCCGGGCGATGG
>JBBTDR010000468.1:0-1913 GCA_038042665.1 Nitrospinota bacterium | reverse complement strand
ACCCGGACGGGACGAACCAGGTGCACCGCCTCAAGGCGGCGCAGCTCTTCACGGGCCTGGCGGCCAAGTCCGGCGCCTCCCACTAGGCGGGTAATCCAAACGCGCTGCTCACTCCGGGGAGCCCGGTTTCTCCCCCTCTCCTCCTGGGAGAGGGGGAGCCCTCCGCGCGCGCGGTGACCCCGTGAACAACTCACTGAACCACCTGCGGAAACCCAGGCTGCGGGCGGTTTCTCTTCCCATGCCCGGATGGGCGGGGTAAGATTCCGCCCTCGCTCCCGCCCCTCCGGCGGGCTTTCTCAGGATGGGAGGAACACGATGGCTTACTACAACTGGGACCTGCTCCCGCTCTCGCACGACCGGCCCGGGGCGGCCCACCGCCGAATCTTCGGCGACGGCATGCAGATGCAGCACCTCATCATGGAGCCGGGGGGCACCCCCACCAAGCCGCACAACCACCCCGACCACGAGGAGTTCTTCTACATCCAGGCCGGCCAGTGGGAGTTCACGCTGGAGGGCGACACCCGCATCCTCGGGCCCGGCGACGTCGTCCACGTGCCCAAGGGCGCGATGCACATGCTCCGCATGGTGACCCACGAGCCGGGGATGCTCCTCGAGGTCTTCTCCCCCGTGTACAACACCGACCTGGCCAAGGACCGCCACTTATTCACCACCGACGCCATCCGCCAGCGCACGGCCGAGGCCCAGGAGCAGGGGGGCGCGCACTGAGAAAAGCTTCTGCAAAACCCGCACGGCGAAACAAAAGAAGCGGCGCCTCGCGGCGCCGCTTCCTTTTTGGGCTTTCCTATGTTGGGCCGGGCCCCCTTGCCCGCGCCCGGAGGCCGGCGATCCGGCCTGCTTTGGGTGCTCCCGGCGTGCTCTCCCGCTGCTTCGAGCCGCCGCCTTGAAGAAGCTGGCTTCCTAGAAGACCCGCATGCGGCCAGCCGATTGCGCACCCGGGCGCTCACTCCGGATTCTTGAGGACCCTCTTGCGGGCCGAAGGCGCCCGGAGCACCCTCCTGGCTTCCTTCTTGATGGGAGACATCATCACGCTTCTTGCCATGACGACCTCCTTCCCGGCTTCATCTCTGCGTTTCAGCGTTCGACCCAATTTCCACCCTCCAGTATAGCAACCGGGCGGAAAATCGGCAACCATTTTCTGAAATTCCCAGCCATGGCACAGCTTCAAAATCAACCGCTTACGGCTATCCCACGTATTTTTCCCACTTGACGCAGAAATAGCCCGCCACCAAGAAAAAACCCGACATCGGGATGACCCTCAGGAGCCGGGGCAGAAACCACGGGAGGTCCGAGGCCTGGAACAGCTGGAACAGCGCCACCCCCTCGGGGGTCATCATCGGGAGCACGGCCAGGAGCCCGCCGATGAATTGCACGACCGCCTCGACCCCGATGGCCAAGGGGAAGTGCCGCCACACCCCGCTGCGGAGCCAGAGCACGACCTGATAGACAAGCAGGCCCCCTCCCCCCAGGAGGGCGAGCCGGCCGAGAGCCAGCCTCAAGGTCTTTATCACGCCCACCCTCCCGCTCGGCCGGGGGCGGCTGCCGCCGCGCCCTTCGCTCCCCTATTTTACACGCCCCGGCACACCGGCCGCACGGGAAATTGCGCCCGCCCGTGACCTCCCTCACATCCCGGGCCGATCCGGCCCCCCCCCAGGGGCGCCGCGCGGTTGTGCCGCCGCCGGACTTGGGGCAGATTGTGTGCCCTGAACCACAGGACGCCCCCCTTCGTGCGGGGAGGGTTCCCGTTCCGGCCTGCCGGCCCGCGGGCGTGGAGGAGTGTCCGATGGCGGAAGCGTTCGACGGAATCCTGATCGGCGGCGGCCACAACAGCCTCGTCTGCGGAGCCTACATGGCCAAGGCGGGGCTCAAGGTGGCCGTGCTGGAGCAGTCGGACG
>JBBTDR010000467.1:0-6653 GCA_038042665.1 Nitrospinota bacterium | reverse complement strand
CTCACCGCCTTCGCCATCGGCTTCGAGACCGGGTGCAAGGTGGCCGAGGCCATCAAGCCCGAGCACTACGCCAAGGGCTTCCACACCACGGGCACGGTCGGGGCCATCGGCGCCGCCGCCGCGGCGGCCAAGCTCCTGGGGCTCGGGGAGCAGGAGCTGCGGATGTGCTTCGGCATCGCCTGCTCGGAGAGCGCGGGCCTGCGCGCCAACTTCGGCACCATGACCAAGCCCTACCACGCGGGCCGCGCCGCCGAGAACGGCGTGGCGGCCGCGCGCCTGGCGGCGGGGGGCTTCACGGCGGACCCCAACATCTTCGACGGGCGCTGGGGCTTCTTCCAGATCATGGGCGGGGGCGTGGACGCCGGCTACCTCCTGGGCAAGCTGGGCAACCCCTGGTCCGCCGTGACGCCGGGCGTCTCCATCAAGCCCTACCCCTGCGGCTCCCTCGGCCACCCGGCCATGGACGCCATGCGGGACCTCGTCATCGAGAACGACGTCGACCCCAAGAAGGTCAAGCGGGTGCGCTTCGGCACCACCACCAAGGTGCTCGAGCCCCTGCGCTACGCCGACCCCCAGAACGAGCTCGAGGCCAAGTTCTCCCTCCAGTTCGGGCTGGGTATCCTGCTGCTCGAGCGCAAGGCGGGCCTCCGCCAGTACAAGGACGAGGTGGTCCAGCGCCCCGACGTGCGCGAGGTGATGAAGAAGGTCGAGACCTACGAGGACGGCGAGATCGAGAAGCTGGGCTACGCCCTCATCCGGGGCAAGGTCTCCATCGAGATGGAGGACGGCACCGTCCACGAGAAGATGGCCGAGCTCTCGCGCGGCGCCCCGCAGCGGCCCATGAACCGCGAGGAGCTCTACGAGAAGTTCCAGGAATGCTGCGGGCTCGTCTACCCGGAGAGGCGGATCGCCGAGATCGAGCGGCTGCTCTACAAGATCGACGCCGCCGAGAACATCCACGCCCTCGTCGAGCTGCTGGGCCCCGCCCAGGGGTAGGGGGAATCCCCGCCGCGTTGTTCATGCGGCGGCCCTGCTTTTCCCCCTCCCTCCGGGAGGGGGTAGGGGGAGGGAGTAAAGGATTCCTTGCGGCGGCTGTCCCCGCGGGGGCGTTCCACGGGACGCCCCTGCATGCCCCGTGGTTCTCGCGGGAGGAGCCAGACGTGGCCGAAGAGCCGAAGCGGATCCTCGTCGTCTGCTCGGACCTGATGTTCAACGCCAAGATCCGCGAGGCGGGCCTCGCCCCCGGGGCGGCGCTGGAGTTCGTCGGCACCCCGGAGAAGTACGACGAGGCCCTCCAGAACTTCCGGATCGTCCTCCTCCTCGTGGACCTCCATCACCCCGCCCTGGGTGGCGCCGCGGCCCACGAGCTCGTGCGGAAGCTCCGCGGGAGCCCCAAGAACAAGGGCGCCTACGCCATGGCTTGGGGCGCCCACACCGAGGCCGATCTCCTCAAGGGTGCCGAGCGGGCGGGCTTCGACAAGGTGCTCGCGCGCTCGGCCTTCGTGCGCGAGATGCCCGAGATCGTCCGCCGCGCGGTGAGCCGCATCCGCACGGCCTGATCCCCTCTTGCCCCCATGACGCAGCGCCCCGGGGTCCCCGCCGAGCGAAGTCCGGCGGGGGCGGACCGCCCCAACCCCGAGCCCTTCGAGGGCAGCCTCGTCTGGTGGATCGAGGTGCCCGGCACGAACCAGAACTACCTCCAGGGCGTCCTCGAGGGCCACGAGGAGCTGGGCTACTACCAGACCCTCGACCAGTGCGTCCGCCGCGGCGCCGATAAGCGCCCCATCGCGCTGGGGCGCATCACCTCCACCCCCGACATGCGGGGCCGCCTGAAGCGGCTGTTGGAAATCCTCGCGGCGGAGTGCGGCGTCTCGCTCCCGGACCGCGCCCCGGATTTCCTTCCCGACGAGAAGCCCGGCGCAAGAGCGCGGGGGAGGCGGGGAGGGAAACGGATTGAGGGCCATGCATGAATGCAGGGGCGTTCGGTTGAACGCCCCTGCTGTTTCTCCGGCGAAATCGGATTCCTGAAAAAACCGCTTGCCCCTGTACCGCGGTACGGGGTGCATATTGCGGTCGCGGGGGAGCGGGAGCATGGGCGGGATGACCATCGGCCAGGCGGCGCGCGAGGCGGGGGTGGGGGTCGAGACCCTCCGCTTCTATGAGCGCGAGGGCCTGATCGATCGCCCTCCCAAACCCGCCGGGGGCGGCTTCCGCGCCTACACCGGGGAGACGGTGCGCCGCGTGCGCTTCATCCGCGAGGCCCAGCGGGTGGGCTTCGCGCTGCGCGAGGTGAAGGAGCTCCTGGCCCTGCGGGCGGCACCCGGCGCCGGCTCCGGGGACGTCCGGGCGCGCGCCCTGGCCAAGCATGGGGAGATCAGCCGGGAGATCGCCCGGCGGGCGCGCATGAGGGAGTTGCTCGAAAGGCTCATCCGCGCCTGCCCGGGCGGGGAAGGGCTTGAGGGGTGTTCCATCCTGGAAGAGTTCGAGTCGGGCAGCGGAACCAAAACCGGGCGGAGGAGAGAGGTCATGGCGAACAGCAAGCGGAAGGTCGAGGTGTTCAGCGCGGGCTGCCCCGTGTGCGAGGCGGCCGTGGAGCAGGTGAGGGCGGCGGCGTGCCCCTCGTGCGAGGTGTCCGTGGTGGACATGCGGGCGCCGGGCGCGGCGGAGCGGGCGGCGCGGCTGGGCGTCCGCGCGGTCCCCGCCGTCGTCATCGACGGCCGGCTCGCCGGCTGCTGCGAGGGCGGCGGGCCCGGCATGGCTGCCCTGCGGGCGGCGGGGCTCGGACAGCCCATCTGACCCGAACCCCGGGAGGGGCGGGTTCCAGGCCTCCGGTTCTCCGGTCGGAATGGCGCCGGAGAGGTGCCCGCTCCCCGCCTCCCGGCCCGCCCCTTCGGCCCTCGCCGACCCCCTCGATCCCCTCTTGAGTTCCTCGGCCGCCTGGTTGCCGCTGCCGGTGAAGGCGGAGGCGGCGGCGCGGGAGCCTGCGGGCCTCCTTCGCGCGCGGGGAGGTTCCCTCCAGGGGAAGCGGCTCCGGCCTGGCGGCCCGCCCGGACCTGCTGGCCGATCTCGCCCTCCCCACCCCGGAAATCGCGTCATTCAAGGTGGAAACCAGCGCTCCCACAGGGTGTCGCCGCAGGCGAGTCCAGTCGCTATAAATAAGGCATTTATGTTTGTATTTGTTATTTCTAGTTATTTTTGGTAATAATTAGTTCGCATCGCCCGATTGGGAGGAGCCTCATGGCCGGCCGGATGCTTTCCGCCCGGGAAGCGGCGGAATTCCTGGGCTTGAACGACAAAAAGGTCCACGCCCTGGCCCGGGCGGGGAAGATCCCGGCGGTTCGCCTGACCGGAAAATGGCTCTTCCCCGAGGCCACCCTGCGGGAGTGGCTGGAGGGCAGGGCCCGCGAGGGGGTGGGGAGGGGGCGCGAGGGAGCGGGGAGGGAGGAGGAAACCCCTGGGCCCGCCTCCGCCCTGGCCGCCCTGGTCATCGCCGGGAGCGACGACCCGCTCTTCCGCTCCCTCCTACGGGACCTCAACCGCCAGCCCGAGCAGGGTCTCCTCGCCTTCGCCGAGCTGGGCAGCGCCGGGGGGCTGCGGGCGGTGGCCGGGGGCTTGGCCGACCTGGCCTGCTGCCACCTGGCGGAAGAAGGAGAGTACAACCTCCCCTTCCTCCCCCGCCTCGCCCCCGGCCTGCGGGGCCGGCTGATCACCGTCGCCCACCGGCGCCAGGGCATCCTCACCGCCCCGGGGAACCCGCACGGCATCGCCTCCCTCGCCGACCTGGGCCGCCCGGGCCTCCGCATCGTGAACCGCCAGCCGGGTTCGGGCACCCGGATGCTCCTCGACGCCGGGCTCGCGCGCGCCGGGGTCGAGCCGGCGGGGCTCGCGGGCTACGAGACCGAGGTGAGCACCCACGAGGAGGTGGCCATGGGCGTCCTCCGGGGGGAGGCCGACGCGGGCGCGGCCTGCGAGTGGGCGGCGGCCCAGGCGGGGCTGGGGTTCGTCCCGCTGTGCGAGGAGCGCTTCGACCTCATCGTCCCCCGCGGGGGAGCGAAGGGCGCCGCCGAGGGCCTCGTCCAGGCCCTGCGCGCGCCCGCCTTCCGCCGCCGGGGGGCTTCCTGGCCGGGCTACGACCTGCGCGAGACGGGCGCGGTCCAGGCCGAGTTCTAGGGTTGCGTCCCCGAAATGGTTTTCAGAAATGAGGATCCCGTGGAAAAGGTTGTCATTCCGACCCTGAGCGAAGCGAAGGGGAGGAATCTGCTTCTCGGTTCAAAAACAGATTCCTCGGTCGCTGCACTCCCTCGGAATGACACGTTGGCGCCATGACTTGTTGAACGGATTTACGAGGCTCAACACCAGAAAGGGGGTTCCACGGTGCGCCGCCTCACGGGTTTCGCCCTCTTCCTGGTCCTCGCCCTCGCGTGCGGGGGCTTCGCGTCCGCGGCGGAGCGCCTGAGGCTGGCGACCACCACCAGCACCGCCAACTCGGGCCTGCTGAGGCACCTCCACCCCTTCTTCGAGAAGAAGCACGGCGTCACGGTGGACGTGATCGCGGTGGGCACCGGCCAGGCCCTGCGCCTGGGGCAGAACGGGGACGTGGACGTGGTGCTCGTCCACGCCCGCGCCGCCGAGGACAAGTTCGTGGCGGACGGCCACGGGGTGAACCGCCGGGACGTCATGTACAACGACTACATCATCGCCGGCCCGGCGAAGGACCCAGCGGGGGTCCGGGGGATGAAGGACGCCGTGGCCGCCCTCAAGAAGGTGGCGGAGAAGAGGGCCCCCTGGTTCAGCCGGGGGGACGATTCGGGCACCCACAAGATGGAGCTCGATCTGTGGCGGGCGGCGGGCCTGGGCAAGCCCTCGGGCGAGTGGTACCGCGCCCTCGGCCAGGGGATGGGCAACACCCTCATCGCGGCCGACGAGAAGGGGGCCTACGCCCTGGCCGACCGGGGCACCTACATCGCCCTCTCCTCCGCCAAGAAGATCGGGCTGGAGATCACCATCGAGGGCGACGCCAAGCTCTTCAACCCCTACGGCGTGATCGCCGTCAACCCCAAGAGGCACCCCCACGTGAAGCACGGGATGGCGATGAAGTACGTGAACTTCCTCGTCTCCCCCGAGGGCCAGAAGCTCATCGGCTCCTTCCAGAAAGGAGGGAAGGTGCTCTTCTTCCCCTCGGCCGTGACCTCCGGGGGCAACTAGATGGAATTCCTCCTCGAGGGCTTCCAGGAGGGCCTCCGCCGCGCCCTGACGGGGGACCCCGGGGTCTGGCGCGCGGCCGGGGTGACGCTGGAGGTGAGCCTCTGGGCCACCCTCCTCGCGTCCCTCGCCGGGCTCCCGGCGGGCTATCTCCTCGCCGCCGCCCGCTTCCCGGGGCGGGGGCTCGCCCAGGGGCTGCTCCAGAGCCTGCTGGGGCTCCCGACCGTGGTGATCGGGCTCCTCGTCTACGGGCTCATCTCCCGGCGCGGGCCGCTGGGGGGGATGGACCTGCTCTTCTCTCCTCCGGCGATCGTGATCGGCCTCAGCGTCCTCGCCTTCCCGATCGCGGCGGTGTACGGGATGGCCGCCGTCGCCGCCGTGGACGCCCGGGCCCGGGAGACCGCCCTCACCCTCGGGGCCTCCCCCCCGCGCGCCGCCTGGGCGGTCGTCCGCGAGGCCCGCTTCGGGATGGCGGCCGCCGTGCTGGGTGCCTTCGGGCGGGTGGCCTCCGAGGTGGGCATCGCGATGATGCTCGGGGGCAACATCGAGGGCCACACCCGCACCCTCACCACCGCCATCGCGCTGGAGAGCATGAAGGGGGAGTTCGGCTTCGGCATCGCCCTGGGGACGGTGCTGATGGCGGTCGTCGTCGCGGTGAGCTTCCTCGCCCGCATCTTCCAGCGGCCGTGAAGGGCCCGAGGCCGTGATGGACGAAGGGTTCCGGCTCGAGGGCGTCCGGGTGAGCCTGGGGGAGGAGTTCGTGCTCGACCTCCCGGAGCTCGGCATCCCCGCCGGGGCGGTCACCCTCCTCACGGGGCCCAACGGGGCGGGCAAGACCACCCTCTTGCGCGTGCTGGCGGGCTTGCTCCCGCCCGGGCGGGGGCGCGTCCTCTACCGGGGAGCGCCCGTCCCCTTCGGCCCGGCGGGGCTCGCCCACCGGCGGCGGGTGACGATGCTCGCGCAGCCGCCCTACTTGTTCGGCGGGAGCGTCCTCCACAACGTGGCCTGGGGCCTCAGGGCCCGGGGGGTGGGCCGGCGCGGGGCCGAGGCGGCCGCCCGGGCCGCCCTCGAGGGGGCGGGCTTGGCCCACCTGGCCTCCCGCGGGGCCCACGCCCTCTCGGGCGGGGAGAGGAAGCGCGCCGCCCTCGCCCGGGCCCTGGCCTGCGGGGCCGAGGCCCTCCTCCTCGATGAGCCCGCCGCCGAGGTGGACGCCGCCTCCGCCGAGTGGCTCCGGGTCACCATCCGCGCCCTCGCCGGGGGAGGCAAGACCCTCGTGGTGAGCACCCATCAGGCGGAATGGGGGCGGGAATGGGCCCAGGGCGAAATCCGCCTGGCCCAGGGCAAAGTCCTCGCGCCGGGCTAGTGTCGTGTCCCAAGAATACCTTGAAGGAGAAATCGGCCCAAGGTGTCATTCCGAAGGAGCGCAGCGACTGAGGAATCTGCTGGTGCAC
>JBBTDR010000466.1:0-9803 GCA_038042665.1 Nitrospinota bacterium | reverse complement strand
CTTGTTGATCGTCTCGATCATGTGCACCGGGATGCGGATGGTCCGCGCCTGGTCGGCGATGGCCCGGGTGATGGCCTGCCGGATCCACCACGTGGCGTAGGTGCTGAACTTGTAGCCCCGGCGGTACTCGAACTTGTCCACCGCCTTCATGAGGCCGATGTTCCCCTCCTGGATGAGGTCGAGGAACTGGAGGCCGCGGTTCGTGTATTTCTTGGCGATGCTCACCACGAGGCGGAGGTTCGCCTCGGCCAGCTCCTTCTTGGCCTGGCGGTCCTTGCGGCGGCCCCGGCGGATCATCTGGAGGGAGCGCTCGAGCTCCTCGCGGGAGGCGCCAGCCTCCTTCTCGGTCTGCTTGATCCGCCGCCGGACGTTCTTGATGCGCCGGTCATACTCGGCCAGGATGCCGAGCGGGATGCGCTTCTCGCCCACGGGCACCGAGCCGGGCTTGGTCTTGCTCAGGTCGCGCACGGCGTTGCGCAGCCCGGCCTCGTCCATCCTCACCTGCTCAAGGTAGCCCTTGACCTCCTCCTCGTCCTTGTGGATGGACTGGACCAGGGCCTGCACCCGGTCGGCGATGCGGTCCACCTGCTCGGGCCGGAGGTGCATCTCGCGGATGAGGGCGGCCACCTTCTCCAGGTGCTTCTGGATGCTGGGGGACTTGGCCGAGGCCCCGTTCTTCTTGCCGTCCGAGGAGCGGAGCTTCTCGAGGGCGCGGATCTGGGCCTTGAGCCTGCTCACGAGGGCGAGGACGCGCTTGGTGTCTTCCTCGTAGGTGGGCTTCTCCTTGTCCTCGTCCTCCGCGCCGGTGTCCGTGATCACGACCACCATCTCCACGACCGGGAGCTCGCCCTTGCGGAGCTTCTCGCCCAGCTCGAGCACCGCGTTGACGGCCACGGGGGTGCTCACGGTGGCCATGCTCACCTCGAGCTGGCCCTCCTCGATGCGCTTGGCGATCTCGATCTCCCCCTCGCGGCTGAGGAGGGGAATTTGCCCCATCTCGCGGAGGTACATGCGCATGGGGTCGTCCGTCTTGCCGTAGGTGGTGTCGTCGAAGCTGGTGAGGGTCTCCGGGACCTCGGGCTCCTCGCGCTCCTCCGACTCGGCGAGATCCTTCTTGCGGGCCACGCGCTTCTCGGCCGCGTCGGAATCGAGGATCTCGATGTCCATCTCGCTGAACAGGACCATGATGTCATCGATCGCCTCGGGCGAGGTGACCTCGGGCGGGAGGACGTCGTTCACCTCCTCGTAGGTGAGGAAGCCCTTCTCCTTGCCCAGGTCGATCAGGCCCTTCACGTCGGTGATCTTGGTCTCGCTCTCGTTGGCCGCCATCTCGTCCAATCTCAGCTCCTTTTCCCTCTATGCCGGGGCATCTCCGGCCCACACCGCATGCATGCGGGGCGTCTCAGCGGGGAGTGGCCCGGCGCTGCCGCTGGCGCAGCAGCGCGTTCTTCTCCTCCAAAAACCGGAGCACCGCGGGGGATTCGTCCCCCTCGCGGCGGCGGGCATCCTCGATGGCTTTGTTCAGGCTCTCCTCGCGCCGGCGGCGGGACCGCTCGCCCAGGCGGTCCAGGTGGTCGCGCAACTCCCCCGCGGGATCCTCGGGCACGCCCCCCTCCGCGGCCAGCTCCACCACGAGGGCCCGGGCGTCCTCGTCGGCCAGGCGGTCGGCCAGGGCGGCGGGACGAAGCGGGGCGCCCGCGCGGGCGGCGTCGGCCAACAGGCCGACCGCCTCCCGGACGGCCGGATCGTGGAAAACCGCGGGGCTCACGCCGGAATCCCCCGCCAGCTCCGGGCGGTGGAGAAGGATCCTCAGAACGTCCACCTCGACCCGGGGGCGGGAGACTCCCCGGCCAAGGAGGGGCTCTCCCCTTCCGGCGGCTGCCCGTCTTCCCCGGGCCTCCTCATCCAGCATCCGCTGCACCATGGAAGCCAGGGTGGGGTAAGGAATCCCCAACCGATCCTCCAATAGGGCGAAATATTGGTCGCGAACGCTCGGATGGCAAGCCCCAAGTACCGGCAGAAGCCTCTGAATCGCCCTGATTTTCTCCGTTTGATCGGCTCCGGCGGCCACATTTCCCAGAGCCTCGGCCACCGTGTGGTCCAAAAGCCCCTGTGCTCCCTCCAGCAGGCGGGCAAAGGCTTCGGGGCCCTCATTTCGGAGCAGTTCATCCACATCCCGGCCCGAAGGCAGGCCCACCACCCGCAGCCGGATGGACCCCAGGCCCTCCCGGTCGATGAAGCTCTTGCGCAGCACATCCCCCGCCACCAGCTGGTCCGGCGCCCCGGCCAGGGTGAGGATCCGCCCCGCCACCTCCCCCGCCCGGTCCGAGGCGGCGCGCCCGGCCGTGTCCGGATCGAAGACGAAGACAACCTCCTCGGCCTGGGCCCGGAGCATCCGCAGCTGCTCGGCCGTGAGCGCGGTCCCCATCGGGGCGACGGCGTTCTTGAAGCCGTTCTGCCAGAGCGAGATCACGTCGAAGTACCCTTCGGTGACGAGCGCCCGGCCCCCGCCGCGGATGGCCTCCCGCGCCTGGCAGAAGCCGAAGAGGACGCGCCCCTTCTTGAAGAGCGCCGTGTCGGGCGAGTTGATGTACTTCGCCTCTCCCGCGTGGCGCTTATCACTATCGGGCAGCGACCGCCCGCCGAAGCCGATGACCTCCCCCTCGGGACTCAGGATGGGGAACATCACCCGGTCGCGGAAGCGGTCGTAGTAGCCTGACCCGTCCTCCCGCCGGACGGCGAGCCCGGCCCCGGCCACCTCCTCCGGGGAGAAGCCCCTCTCCCCCGCCGCCCGGACCAGGGCGTCCCACCGCGCTGGCGCGCAGCCCACCTGGAAGGCCTCCTCCGCCTCGGGGCCGAGCGCCCGCTCCTTCAGGTAGGCGCGGGCGCGCTGGCCGGCGGGGCCCTTGAGCACATTGCGGTAATACCCCGCGGCAAAGCGGTGGAGCGCCCGCATCCGCTCCCGGGGCCGCGAGTCGTCGGGCTCCCCGGCCGGGCCGTCGTAGCGGGAGAGGTCGATGCCCAGCCGCCGCGCCAGGTTCTGGAGCGCCTCGCGGAAGGTGAGCCCCTCGTGGAGCATGAGGAAGCGCACCACGTCCCCGCCCGCCCCGCAGCCGAAGCACTTGAAGATGCCCATGCGCGGGTTGACGGTGAACGAGGGGGTCTTCTCCTCGTGGAAGGGGCAGAGGGCCTTGAAGGCGGTCCCGGCCTTCCGCAAGGGGATGTATTCTCCGATCACGGTCTCGACCGGGAGCCCCTCGCGGATCTGCTCCACCACCTCGTCCGGAATGCGTCCCACCGCTTGCTCCTTCAAGAGCCCGCGCCTCAGCGGCGCACGAGCTCGACCTCCGTCACCCCCCAGCCGCCCTGCTCGGGCCGCGCGGGGCCGTAGCTCCCCACCAGGGCGTGACCCTCGAGGTGCTCCGCGACCGCCCTCGCCAGGGCGCCCGAGCCCTTGCCGTGGACGATGCGCACCGAGGGGACCCCCAGCATCACCGCGTCGTCGAGGTACTTGTCCACGGCCTCGACCGCGTCGGCCGCCCGCACCCCGCGCAGGTGAAGCTCCGGGGAGAACTCCCGCCCGGCCGCCTCCGTCTCGTGGGTCACCACCACCCGGGAAGCCTTCACCCCATCTCCCGCGGGAGCGGTCTCCACCGCCTGGGCGGACACCCGCAGGGTCTTGCCCTCCACGCTGAGGGTGAGCATCCCCCCGCTCCCCACCGCCTGGATGACCCCCACCCGCCCCAGCCCCCGGAGCCGGACGCGCGCCCCCACCTCGACGGGGAAGGCCTGGCCCTCGCCCGGATGGGCGGCCGGGGCCGGAAGGCCATGCTCCGCCTGCCCGGTCATCTCCCGGATGCGGTCCCGGGCGGCCTGGCGCGCGGCCTCCGCGCTCTCCGCCTCCCGAAGCTCGGCCAGCAGGGCGTCCGCCTGGCGGCGCAGGTCCTTGAGCAGGGCCTCGGCCTCCCGGCGGCGGCGCGCACCCTCCTCGGTGCGCTCGCGCTCAAGGACGGCCTCGGCGGCGCGGATCTCCTCCTCCCGCCGGGCCAGCCCGCGCCCGGCCTCCTGGAGCCTCTCCTCCTCCTCCGCGAGCCGGGCCATGAGCCGGTCCACCCGCACCGGACCCTCCTCGGTGAGCCGCCGCGCCCGGCGCACGACGCCCGCGGGCAGCCCCATCCGCTCGGCCACCACCAGGGCGTTGCTCGGGCCCGAGGTCCCCATCCGGATGCGGTAGGTGGGGGCGAGGGTGCCGGGGTCGAACTCCACCGCCGCGTTCTCGGCGCCGGGGGAGGCGTAGGCGTAGTGCTTGAGGGCGTCGTGGTGGGTGGTCGCGATCGCCAGCGCCCCGCTCGCCGCGAGGTGCTCCAGCACGGCGACCCCGATGGCCGAGCCCTCGGCGGGGTCGGTGCCGGTGCCCAGCTCATCGAGCAAGATGAGGTCGCCCGGGCCCGCCTCCGCGGCCGGCCCCGCGATGCGGGACATGTGGCCGGAGAAGGTGCTCAGGTTCTGCTGGAGGTCCTGCTCGTCCCCGATGTCGGCGAAGAGCCGCCGCACCAGGGGGAGCTCGCTCCCCTCCCCAACAGGCAAGGGCACCCCGCACTGGTTCAAGGCCACGCACAGCCCGACCGTCTTGAGGGCGACCGTCTTGCCCCCGGTGTTGGGGCCGGTGATGACGAGCTGGCGCACCCCGCCCCCCACCTGGAGGTCGATCGGCACCACCTTCTCGGGCGGGATCGCCCCGGCCCCCGCCGCGAGGAGGGGATGGCGGGCGCTCCGGAGGACGATCCGCTCCGCCGCGCTCTCGGCGGGCCGGACGCCCCTCCAGCCCACCCCCAGCAGGGCCTTCGCCCAGACGAGGTCGAGCCCCGCCAGGCGCCGGGCCAGGTCCTCGAGAGGCCGGCGGGAGGCCATGGCCGCGGCGGTGAGCTCCCGCAGCAGGCGGGCCACCTCCTCCCGCTCGATCTCCCGCGCCTCGGCCAGCTCGTTGTTCAGCGGCACCGCCTGCAAGGGCTCGACGAAGAGAGTCTCCCCGCTCGCCGAGCGGTCCTGCACCACCCCCTCGAAGCTGCGGCGGAAGGAGGTCTTCGCCGGGATGACGTAGCGCTCCCGCCGCTGGACGACGAGGGCCTCCTGGATGGCGCCCGCGTGCTCCGCCATCACCCGGTCGAGCAGGCGGAGGATATACACCCGCACCGAGCGCATGCGCGAGCGCGCCCGGGCGAGCTCGGGGCTCGCCTCGTCGCGCACCCCGCCACCCTCGTTCAGCACCCGCCGGATCTGGGCCGCCAAGGGAGCCAGCAGGTCCGCCCCCTCCATGCGGGCGCCCAGGCGGGGGAGGCGCCCCGCCCGCTCCCCGAGGAAGCGGGCCACCTCCGCCGCGGCGGCGAGCATGCGGAGGATGTCGAGGAAGCGCTCGCCCTCGAGCGCCCCCCCGCGGGTGCGGATGTCCTCGAGCCAGGGCGCGGGGTCCTCGAAGGGGGCCAGCGGAAGGCGCGCCCCCTCGCCCAGCAGATGCAGGGCCTCCCCGGCCTCTTCCTGGAGGATGCGGACGGCCGCGGGCTCCGCCGAGGGCCTCAGCCGGGCGGCGGCCTCCCGCCCCGGGGCGGAGACGCACTGCGGCGCCAGGAGCGCGAGCACCCGGGGGAACTCAATGGCCTGGAGGGTACGGTCGTCCATTAAAATCCGGCTCATTCTCCCGGGACGAAGCACCAGGAATCTTGGAGCAAAGTATCCTCTCCTCCCGGATAGGACGGTCCCCCGGGAGGAAAATCGGCTGGCAGCGATGCGGAAGCGGAAGAACTCCCTCGGGTTCCGGGCGGTAAAAAGGCGGGGACGGCGGATGCCATCCCCATCACATTTAAAATCAAATATTTACAGGACCGCTCTCGCGGCTCTGGCCTCGGCGCCCGGCGGTCAAAACTCAATATAGGAACGGAGAGAAGATTTGTCAAGAAAATCAGTTAAGATAGTGAAAATATCACAATTTCCCTACTGCGATTCCGGCCGGCCCCCTTGCCCGAAGCGGCGGGCCAGCTCGGCGAACACCCGCCCCGGGGGGACGTCCCGCAAGGCGAGGGCGACGAGGGAGTGGAACCACAGGTCCGCCACCTCGGCGGTGATCTCCTCGGGCCTGCCGTTCTTCACCCCGAGGACCACCTCCCCCGCCTCCTCGGCGATCTTCTTGAGGATGTGGTCCTCGCCGCCCTTGAAGAGGCGCGCGACATAGCTCTTCTCGGGGTCGGCCTCGTCCCGGCGCCGGAGGATGAGCCGGTAGAGCGCCTCCAAGAGATTCGGGTCGAAGGGGAGCCCGCCCCCGCCTTCCTCCTCCCGCCCGGTGGGGATGTCCGTGAAGAAGCAGGACATGCGGCGGGTGTGGCAGGCGGGGCCCTCGGGCCGCACCCTCAGCAGGAGGGTGTCCCCGTCGCAGTCCAGGCTGGCGGAGGCCAGCCGCAGGTAGCTCCCCGAGGTCTCGCCCTTGTGCCAGATGGTCTGGCGGGAGCGCGACCAGAAGTGGACCGTCCCCTCCGCCAGGGTGAGGCGGAGAGCCTCCGCGTTCATCCAGGCGAGCATGAGCACCTGGCCCGTCCCCGCATCCTGGCAGATGGCGGGCGCCAAGCCGCGCTCGTCCCATTTCACCTCGGGCACGTGGGGCACAGGCTGGGCGCTCACGCGCGCACCTCCACCCCGCGCCCGCGCAGATAGTCCTTGGCCTGCTGCACGGTGTAGTCGCCGAAGTGGAAGATCGAGGCCGCCAGCACGGCGTCCGCCCCGCCCTTGGCGATCCCCTCGTAGAGGTGCTCGAGGCTGCCCACCCCGCCCGAGGCGATCACCGGCACGGGCACCCGCTCGGCCACCGCCCGGGTGAGCTCGAGGTCGTAGCCGTCCCGGGTGCCGTCGCGGTCCATGCTGGTGAGCAGGATCTCCCCCGCCCCGAGCGAGGCCGCCTCCGCCGCCCATGCCACGGCGTCCCGGCCCGTGGAGCGCGTGCCCCCGTGGGTGAAGGCCTCCCAGCGCGCGGGCCCGCCGGGGGGCGAGACCCGCTTGGCGTCGATGGCGCAGACGAGGGTGGAGCTGCCGTAGCGCTCGGCGGCGCGCCGGATGAGGCTGGGGTCGCGCAGGGCGGCGCTGTTCATGCTCACCTTGTCCGCCCCCGCGCGGAGGAGATCGCGCACGTCGTCCTCGCTCCGCACCCCGCCCCCCACCGTGAGGGGCACGAACACCCGCTCGGCGGTGCGCTGCACCACGTCGAGCAGGGTGCCGCGCTTCTGCTGGGAGGCCGTGATGTCGAGGAAGCAGATCTCGTCCGCCCCCATCTCGTCGTAGATCGCGGCGCACTCCACCGGGTCCCCCGCGTCGCGCAGGCCCTCGAAGTTCACCCCCTTCACCACCCGGCCCTCCTTGACGTCCAGGCAGGGGACGATGCGCTTGGCTAGCACGGCACCATCTCCAGGGCGGCGCGCAGGTCCAGGGTGCCCTCGTAGAGGGCGCGGCCGACGATCGCGCCCGCCACCCCCTTCTCCGCCAGGGGGAGGAGCTTCTCGATGTCCTCGAGGCGGCTCACCCCGCCCGCCGCCAGGACGGGCATGCCGCACGCCACGGCGAGCGCGGCGGCGGGCGCGGGGTCGAAGCCGCCGAGCGTCCCGTCCCGCCGGATATCGGTGAAGATGACCCCGGCGAGGGGGAAGCCGGCGAAGCGGCGGGCGAGGGCCTCGGGCGCGATGGCCCCCTCCTCCTCCCAGCCGGCGATGCGCACCTGGCCGTCCTTCGCGTCGATGCCGAGGAGAATCCGGCCCGGATGCTCCTCCGCCGCGCGGCGGAGGAAGTCCGGATCGCGCAGGGCGCTCGTCCCGAGGATGACGAAGCGCGCCCCCGCCTCCAGGACGGCCTTCAGGGACTCCTCGCTCCGCACCCCGCCCCCGAACTGGATGGGCACCTCCAGCTCGCGCGCCGCCCGGGCGAGGACCCCGAGGTGGGCCGGGGCGCCCGTGAAGGCGCCGTCCAGGTCGATCAGGTGGAGCCGCTTCGCGCCCGCCTCCACCCAGCGGCGGCCCATCGCGACGGGGTCGTCCCCGTAGACGATCTCGCGCTCCCGCCGGCCCTGGATGAGCCGGACGCACTTGCCGCCCTTCAGATCGACCGCCGGGATGATGAGCACCTGCGCCTCGAACGCCTCCGCCCCGGCCCGCCGCCGGGGTTCGTTGGCCCCGTTGAATAAACCCAAATCCCGGGGAATGCAAATTTCCCGGCGGCGCCGGGAGAAGCCGAAAGGGGAAATGCCCGGCACCGCGGGTGTTTCCGGCCCGGAAGCCGCTTCGCTGTGCCTATGAAGATGGGCCGTCCTCCTCTCTTGGGGCACCCTCGGCGGTGACCCCGCGGCCCAGCGCGGACCCTACCGCGCACCGGGGGGGGACAGCCCATCTTCATTGATACGAATTTCTACCCCGTTGCCCGCGGACGCCTGGTGTCGTGTCCCGCAAATTTGTTCAATAATCATAGCGCCAACCTGTCATTCCGAAGGAGCCCTTCGCGGAGTTTATCCTGAGTGAAGCGAAGGACTCAGGACAAGCTCCGCGACTGAGGAATCCGCTGGTGCACAAACAGATTCCTCGCTGGCGCTCGGAATGACAACCTTTCCCAGAAGGCCCCCATTTCTGAAAGCTATTTCACGGACACCACGCTTGAGAAAATGAGGTTTCCCTCCTCTCCCACGGGGGAGGGGAGGGGGTGGGGACCATGTGATTCCGTTCCGCAGGGGCGGTTCGCGAACCGCCCCTACAGATTCCCCAGGCCCTCCACCAGGGGGAGAGGGGGAAGAAGAGCATCTCGGCTGAACAACGCGTTTGGAATGCCCGCCTAGCCCACCGCCCCGCCCACCGGCCGCCCGGCCTGGCAGATGGCGGCGAAGTGCTTGAGGATCTCCAGCCCCCGGGTCCCGCTCTTCTCGGGGTGGAACTGGGTGGCGAAGAGGTTGCCCCGGCGGACGCTCGCGATGAAGTCCACCCCGAAGCGGCAGGTGGCCGCGACCCAGGGGCGGCAGGCCTCGCTCGGCTCGGCGTAGTAGGAGTGGACGAAGTAGAAGTGCTCGCCCTCCCCCACCCCCTTCAGGAGGGGCGAGGGCGCCTGGAGCCGGAGGCGGTTCCAGCCCATGTGGGGGATCTTGAGCGGGAGCGCGCTCCCGCTCTCCCTCATCCCCTCGGGGAAGCGCCGCACCCGGCCCGGCAGCACCCCGAGGCCCGGGGCGGGGCCGAACTCCTCGCTCACCTCGAAGAGAATCTGGAGCCCGAGGCAGATGCCGAGATAAGGGGTGCCCCGCTCGATGGCGGCTACCAGTGGCGCGGCCATGCCCCCCGCCCGCAGGGCGTTCATGCACTCGGGGAAACCGCCCACCCCCGGCAGCACCACGCCCGACGCCTCCTCCAGCGCGCCCGGATCGGAGGTGAGGACGGCGGGCGCCCCCACGCGGGAGAGCGCGTTGCCCACGCTCCGCAGGTTGCCCATCTTGTAGTCCACGACGACGATCGGGCCCGCCAACTCCCCTCCCCTTCCCGCCGGCCGCCTAGAGGACGCCCTTGGTGCTCGGGACGCCGCCCTCGCGGGGGTCCCGCTCCACCGCGCGCCGCAGCGCCCGGGCGAAGCCCTTGAAGAGGGCCTCGGCCATGTGGTGGCTGTTATCGCCGTAGAGGACCTCCATGTGGAGGTCCAGCCCGCCGCGGTCGGCCACCGACCAGAAGCACTCCCGCACCAGGGCGGTGTCGAACTCCCCCCCCCGCGGCTCCGGGAAGCGCCCCCGGAAGACGAGGTTG
>JBBTDR010000465.1:0-4871 GCA_038042665.1 Nitrospinota bacterium | reverse complement strand
GAACGTCGCGAATCCCAGAGCCGTCGGCTCTGTCCATGAAGCCTACCTTTCGGCCGGAGCCGACGTGCTGACCACCAACACCTTCGGCGGAAACCGCATCCGCCTGGCGCTCCACGATCTCCACGCCCGCACGGACGCATTGAACCGCGCGGGGGCGGAGATTGCCCGGGAAGCGGTCGGCACCTGTGGACGGCGGGTGCTTGTGGCTGGCTCGGTGGGGCCCACGGGCGCTCTGCTTCAACCCGTGGGAGACCTTCCCCTCGAGGAGGCCCGGGATGCCTTCTCCGAGCAATGCCGATCGCTCGCCGAGGGCGGCGTGGACTTCATCCTTCTCGAAACGATGAGCGACCTGGAGGAGGTCCGCGCCGGGGCGGAGGGCGCGCGGATGGCCTGCGGCCTGCCGGTCATTTGCACCATGACCTTTGACACCCACGGCCGCACTATGATGGGGGTTTCCCCGGGCGAAGCCGCGTCGGCGCTGGTCCGGCTCGGCCTCCGGGCGATCGGTTCTAACTGCGGCAATGGGCCGGCCGAGATGGAGGGAATCCTCCGCGAGATGGCCCGCGAGGATCCCGGCGTCCCCCTCATCGTCCAATCGAACGCCGGGGTTCCCCGGATGCAGGAAGGGAAGGTCCTTTACCCGGCGGGCGCGGAGAAGATGGCCGCCCACGCGCTCCGCTGCCGCGAGGGAGGAGCCCGCTACATCGGCGGCTGTTGCGGGACCACCCCCGCCCACATCCGCGCCATGGGCGAGGCGCTTCGGCGGGTTGCCTGAGGGGGCGCCCGGCAAGGGCTCATGTCACATGGGGGAGGCGATGGTTCGCGACCAAGAACTGACGCAGGGCGTCATCCACGGCGACAGGGAGACGGTGCTCCGGCTGCTCCGGGAAGAGCTCGACGCCGGGCGCGGGCCGCTGGCCATCCTCAACGGGGGGTTGATCCCCGGGATCAACATCCTCGGCGAGCGGTTCGGGCGGGGCGAGGTCTTCATCCCGGAGCTCATGGCCGCTGCGAAGGCCATGAACGCGGCCATGGACGTGCTCCGTCCGCTGCTTGAGGCAACGGGGGTGAAGCCCCTGGGCAGGGTCGTCATCGGGACCGTGAAGGGCGACATGCACGACATCGGGAAGAACTTGGTGGCCATGATGCTCCGCGGCGCGGGCTTCGAGGTCATCGACCTGGGGGTGAACGCCGGCGCCGAGAAGTTCATCCAGGCGCTCGAACAGACGGGGGCGCGCCTCATGGGGATGTCGGCCCTCCTCACCACCACGATGAACCGCATGGAGGGGATCATCCAGGAGATCCGGCGGGCGGCCTTCGGGCCCGAGGTCCGGATCGTGGTCGGCGGCGCGCCCCTCGATGAGGAGTATGCGAGGAAGATCGGGGCGGACGGCTATGCGAAGGACGCCGCCCTCGCCGTGGGCCGCTTCAAGGCGCTCTGCGGCGGGCCTCCGTCCCGCGCGCGCTGAATCCCAGGGGAGGTTGCGAGATGACGGCCCAGAGCGGGGCGCTGACGCCGCGGGAGCGGGTCCGCCGCGCCATCAACCACCGCGAGGCGGACCGCGTTCCGATCGATTTCGGTTCGACCGCGGTCTCCAGCATCGCGGCGCTGGCCTATGAGAAGCTGAAGCGCCGCCTCGGGGTCGAATCCGAGACGCGCATCATGACCAAGCAGGGGCAGGTGGCCTTCGTGGACGAGGAGATCCTCAAGCGCTTCAACGTCGATACGCGCTGCCTCCTCCTCGGCGCCACCGAAGATTGGAACGACATCCAAATCGGCCCGCGCACCTATCAGGATGAGTGGGGGGTGCAGTGGGAGCGGACCGAGGAGTCGAATTCCCACTTCCTCCTCAAGGGCCCGTTCGAGGAAGAGGGACATGGCACGATCGAGGCGCTCCGCCGCTTTCCGTGGCCCAGCTCCAAGGACCCGGGGCTTTACCGCGGCCTCCGGGAGCGCGCGCGGAAGCTTCACGAAGAGACGGAGTACGCGGTGGTCTTCTACCCGCGGGCGGGCTTTTGGGCCGAGGCGGAGTGGCTGCGCGGTTTTGGCGAATTTTACTCCGACCTCGTCACCAACAAGAAATTCATCCATGCTCTCCTCGACAAGATCCTCGAGATCAAGCTTGAGATCGTCATGCGCGCGTTGACGGAGACCAGGGACTACGTCGACGTGGTCCTCGCCGGAGACGACCTCGGCACCCAGAACGGCCCGATGATTTCGATGCAGATGTACGAGGAGTTCGTGAAGCCGCGGCAGCGCCTCCTTTTCGAGACGATGAAGCGGGCCGCCCCCGGAGCCAAGATCCTCTACCACTGCGACGGCTGCATCGACATGTTCATTCCCCACCTGATCGAGGTGGGCATCGAGGGCCTGAACCCGGTGCAGGTCTCCGCGAAGAACATGGGGGACACGGCCCGGCTCAAGCGGGAGTTCGGCAAGGATCTCTTCTTCTGGGGAGGCATCGACACCGGGCGCGTGATCCCGTTCGGCACCCGCGAGGATATCTTCGAGGAGGTGAAGCGGCGCATCGGCGACCTCGCTCCCGGCGGCGGCTATGTCCTGAACTTCGTCCACAACATCCAGGACGAAGTTCCCCCCGAGAACGTCTGCGCGATGTTCGAGGCCGCGATGGAATATGGCCGCTACTGAGAAGGAAATCGCACCCAGAGAGAGAGGCCGGGAGAAGCTCTTTGAAGTTCTCTTTTTGCGCGATTTCCCCCTGAGCCAGCCGGCGGCATCCCAGGACCCGCGCGGGCCCGAGGGCCGCTTATCGGTCGCGGGGGGCACCACCATTCTTCAGGCCGCCCGGGCGGCCGGCTTCCCCATCGGGGTGGACTGCGGCGGCTTCGGCAAATGCACGCGATGCCGGGTCATCCCCCTCGATCGGGCCGATGGGCCGGGAGCCTCCCCCGCCTGGCTCCCCCCTCCCAATCCTGCGGAACGCGCCCAGCTCTCCTCTGAGGAACTGAGCGCGGGATGGCGCCTCGCGTGCCAAGTGGAGGTCCGGGGAAGACTTGCGGTCCTCGCACCCCACCCCGCGGACAGGCCGGTCCGCAAGACCATCGATACTTCTCTTCCGTTGCGGCTCGACCCATGGGCCGGCCCGGAGGGGCGGCCGCTCCAGCCCGCCGAGAGCCCCGAGAGGGCTCTCGGGGCGGTGGTGGACATCGGCACCACCAACGTGTGCGGCTACCTCGTCGACCTGGAGACGGGGGCCCTGCTCGCCGAAGCATGGCGGCCCAACAGCCAGCGGTCGTGGGGGGCCGACCTGATGACGCGGGTGCTCGCCGCCAGCCGCCCGGAAGCGGGGGGAAGCGGCAGCCGGGAGGAACTTACCCGCGCCGTCCGCCGGGACGTCGACCGGATTCTTACGGACCTGCTCCGCTCAATCCGTGCGCGCAGGCGCCGGGTGGCCGGGCTGGTTTTCGTTGGGAACAGCGTCATGCACCATCTGTTCATGGGAATGGCCGTGGAGTCGTTTGGCGCGGCGCCCTACACGCCCCTGGCCGATGGCGGCATGGCATTTTGCCCCCGGGAACTGGGCCTCCGCCTGCACGCTTCGTCGAAGGCGCATTTCCTCCCCTTGCTCGCTGGCTTCGTCGGAGCGGATGCGGTGGGCGTGGCGCTCGCCCTCGGGCTCGATCGGCCGGAGCGGAAGTCGGTCTCGCTGGCCCTCGATCTGGGGACGAACGTCGAGATCCTCCTGGGGACTCCGGGAGGGAGGATCTGGTGCGCCTCGGCCCCCGCGGGGCCGGCATTCGAGGGGGGAGGGATCCGCAGCGGCATGGGGGCCGGTCCGGGCGCGGTCTGCGCGGTGGACGTCGTCGTCGGCGATCTCGCTCTCCGCACCATCGAGGACCTTCCTCCCGCGGGCATCTGCGGAACGGGACTCATCGAGGCGGCGGCCGGCCTCCTCGACCTGGGGGTGGTCGACCCGTCGGGCAGGTTCCGCGAGGCCGTCGAGCTGCGGGATACCTTGCCAGAGTCCTTGACCAGGCGGCTCGTCGACGAGAAAGGAGGCCGGGGGTTTCTCCTGGCCCCCGGCGGAGGCTCAGGCCCCGTCGTCCTGGGCCAGTGGGATGTGCGCAAGCTGCAGGCGGCGAAGGCGGCGGTGCGCGCAGGGGCGGACCTTCTTCTCCAGGAGGCGGGCTTCCGCTGGGAAGAGGTGAGCGAGATCTGCCTCGCCGGGGCCTTCGGCGCCCATCTGCGCCCCGAGCGGGCGGCCCGGATCGGCCTTCTCCCGCCCATACCCCTCGAGCGCGTCCGGGTCGTGAACAATGCTGCCGCGAGCGGAGCGCGCCTCGCCCTCCTCTCCCGGGCGGAGCTGGCCCGCGCCACCGCGCTCAAGCGGAAGGCCCGCTACGTAGAGCTGGCCGGGCGCATGGAATTTCAAGAGCGTTTCATCGAGGCGCTCCCGTTCCCGCCGGAGGCGGAAAACGCGGCTTGCCGTGCCGGCCCGCCGGTTTTCCGGTCAGGTCCTGCCCTGCGGTAAAGTCCTGGATCGCATGGATGGATGGGGCGATTTTGAAGGCCTGGGATTCGGTGGGTCAGGGCAGCAGATCGGCACAGCAAGATCGGATTTTCGCGGAGCGCAGGCCCATTCCATTCACGCACGAAAGCGGAGAGGAGGCGGATCGTGCACGAGTTCTTCCCCGGGGATTATATGCGCTCATTCATCGTTTGCGTCTCGCTGAGCTGCGGCGGGCTCGTCGATGAGATCGACCGCATCGTGAAGAACCTCAAGGGGAAGGAGGATGACAATCAGGCCTGGCACCGCGAGTGGAGCGCCATGGCCTCTCACGTGGAAGAGATCGGCTCTTTGGCCCGGGCCCAGGGGAACAACCACACGGCGGCGAGCGCCTTTTTCCGG
>JBBTDR010000464.1:0-1722 GCA_038042665.1 Nitrospinota bacterium | reverse complement strand
CCGGCGTGGTGCTGATGTTCTACTACCGGCCGGTGGGCGAGTACGCCTACGCGGACATGAAGTACCTCGAGTTCGACGCCCCCTTCGGCATGTTCATGCGCAACATGCACCGCTGGGCGGCCCACGCCATGGTGATCGCCGTCTGGCTCCACATGCTGCGCGTCTTCATGACGGGTTCCTACAAGCCCCCCCGCGAGTTCAACTGGGTCATCGGGGTCATGCTGCTGACCCTGACCCTCTTGCTGAGTTTCACGGGCTACCTCCTGCCGTGGGACCAGCTCTCCATCTGGGCGGTCACGGTGGGCACCAACATGGCCCGGGCCACCCCCCTGCTCGGCCACGAGGGCCCCTTCGCCGAGATGGTGGGGGTGACCCCCCGCTTCGACGCCCGCTCCGCGCTGCTGGGCGGCACCATCGTCGGCCCGCCCACGCTGCTGCGGTTCTACGTGCTGCACTGCATCGTGATTCCCCTGATCGCCTCCATCCTGATGATGGTGCACTTCTGGCGCATCCGGAAGGACGGCGGGATTTCCGGGCCGCTGTGAGCCCCGGGCCCCGCGCGTGAGACTCTCGGGAGACTGAGAAGTGGCGAAAGAAGACAAGATCGTCGGCGCGGCGGATGGCCTCCCCCGCACCAGCTGGGAGAGGGTGAACGACAAGGTCCACGTCTGGCCCTACCTGACGCGCCTCGAGTTCATGTGCGCGATCATCGTGACCATCATGCTCACGGCGTGGTCCATCCTGATAGACGCCCCCCTCGAGGAGCCGGCCAACCCCTCGGTGACGCCCAACCCCTCGAAGGCGCCCTGGTACTTCCTTGGCCTCCAGGAGATGCTGGTCTACTTCGACCCGTGGATGGCGGGGGTGGTGCTCCCCACCTTCATCATCGTGGGGCTGATGGCCATCCCCTTCATCGACGTGAACCCCAAGGGGAACGGCTACTACACCTTCCGCGAGCGGCGCTTCGCCATCCTGACCTTCCTCTTCGGCTTCCTGTTCCTCTGGGTGTGGCTGGTCATCCAGGGGACCTTCCTGCGGGGGCCCGGCTGGAACTTCTTCATGCCCTGGGAGGAGTGGGATCCCCACAAGGTGGTGGCCCTGGCGAACGTGGACCTGCCCTACCTCCTCGGCTTCCGGGGCTACTGGGCCCAGGCGGCGGTGGGGGCCATCTGCATCCTTCTGTGGTACGCGTCCATCCCCGCGTGGTACGTCTGGCGGCGCAAGGCGCTCGTGAACGTGGGCGTGGTCCGCTTCGCCATCAAGAGCTTCCTCTTCGTGACGATGATGGGCCTCGTGGCCAAGATGGCGCTGCGGATCGCCCTGAACGTGAAGTACGTCCTGGTGACGCCCTGGCTCAACATCTGAGCCGCGGGCGCTGGAGAGCGGCATGACCCAGGAAGGGCGGCAGCGGAAGCACCTGTGGTGGGATGCCTGCGGCCTGCGCTTGGCGGCGCTGGCCCTGGCGGGCACCGCGGCCCTCTGTTGGTGGCTGGCCTGAGCCGGCGGCGGAGGGCTTCCATCCGGGGATGACGGAAGCCCCGGAGGAAGCTCAGGGCCACAAAGGCTGGAGGGAAATTCACCGCCTCCCCCGCGGGGAGGCGGTTTTTTGTCCCTGGGCCGCGGGAGCTAGGTGTGAAGTCTAAACAGGTTGTTCGCGGAGACACCGTCCCTCGCCGGGCCTTCGCCCCTCTCTCCCTGTCTTTCGGGGCCCCCAGCGTCGAG
>JBBTDR010000463.1:0-3357 GCA_038042665.1 Nitrospinota bacterium | reverse complement strand
GGGGGGCGATGGCGGGGGCGCCCGGGGCGCCGCCCTCTACGTCCACAACGCCGTCCTGGGGCTCCCGCGCTCCCCCGTCATGGAGCACGCCTACTGGGGCGAGGAGTACAGCCCCGCCGAGGCGGCCCGCCAGCTCCGCGAGGCGGGCGCCCGCTGGGAGGAGGTCGAGGACGAGGAGAAGCTCCTCGGCCGCGTGGTCGAGCGCCTGATGCGCGGCGAGGTGGTGGGCTGGCACCAGGGCCGCTTCGAGTGGGGTCCCCGGGCGCTGGGCAACCGCTCCATCCTGGCCAACCCCGCGCGCGAGGACATGAAGGAGATCGTCAACACCAAGATCAAGTTCCGGGAACCCTTCCGGCCCTTCGCCCCCTCGGTGCTGGCCGAGCGGGCGGGGGAGTTCTTCGACCTCGATGACCCCCCCCGGCACTACCCGGCGCGGTTCATGCTGCTGGTGGCCCCCGTCCGGCCGGAGAAGCGCGACGCCATCCCCGCCACCACCCACGTGGACGGCACCGGCAGGCTCCAGACCGTCTTCCGGGAGACCAACCCCCTCTACCACAAGCTCATCGAGCGCTTCGGGAGCGCCTCGGGGGTGCCCGTGGTCCTCAACACCTCCTTCAACCTCCGCGGGGAGCCCATCGTCAACACCCCGGCCAACTCCTACCGCACCTTCATGGCCTCCGAGATGGACGCCCTCGTCGTCGGCCGCTTCCTCCTGTCCAAGACTCCGGGGTAACCTGTTGCCCTGGGGTGGAACCCCCACGCGTTGATCGGGCCGGGGATGCCAGAGCCATTCCCCCCTCCCCCTCCGGCCCGCGGCGAGTCTGGCCGCGGTGGAGAGGGCCGGGGTGGGAGAGCGCAGGGCCTTCCCTCCCCCCGCCAAGGACCGACCCCCCCCCATCCCCCCCTTAACCAAGGGGGGCAGGGGGGGTAGAGGCCCGCCCACGGGCAAGATATGCGCGGCGGGAGGAGGAGCCGGGCCTCGCGGATGTCCCTCCCCCCTCCGGGCATCCGCCCGGTGAGAACATGTTGAGACTTCACGCCCAGGCGGCAAGCGCCGGGCCCACACCCGGTTCGGCCATGCAACTGTCTTCGAACGGCGGAGGGCGGCGCTGATGTGGAACTCCATCCGCTCGGCCGGGGGCCCAGTTCTCGTGATCCTCCTCGCCTTCTGGGCCTTCGGCTCGGCGGTGGACCGCGACGCGCGCCCGGTGCGCGGCCGCGCCCTCCTGGAGGCACCCGCCCCGGGCGAGGGATGGGCCCCCCCCACTCCCTACGAAGGGTGGAACCACACCCTCCGGGGCCTGACGGATTCCCCCCAACTGAAGCTGCGCCTCCCGTCCTCGGACGCCTACCGGCTCCGGATATTCTACCGACTCGAGGGAAATGCGGCGGGCGAGGTTGCGGCCGCTGGAGGCCGGGCGGCCCCTCTCGAGCCTGGAGGATGGCGCCGCGCCGTCGTGACCACTCCCTTCGCCCGGAAGGGCGAGCCCCTGCTTCTCTCCTTCCAGGTGCCCGCCGGCGGGAAGCTGGTCCTCCGGCGGGTGGATTACCGCAACTACCTCGTCCGGGCGGGTGCCTCCGTCCTCCTCAAGCCGAAGGGGGCCGGCGGGTCTCCACCATCCCCTCTGCAGACTGGCGCCTTCTTGTTCGTGATCGTCCTGCTCGGCGCCTGGGCTTCCATGACCCCCTATGGCCGGAAGGGGGGCCTGGGGCTGGATCGCCCCTTCTGGCTCGGGTGCGGCGGGGCGGGGGCCATCCTGGTCCTCCATCAGTGGGCCGCGCCCTATCCGGTCCACGCCTCCCCCCTGGCGCTGTGGATCTTCTTTCTCGCCGTGCCGGGCGTGGGGGTTCTCGCGAAACTGTCCGGCGGAGCGGGAGCGTTCCTGCGGCGGAGCGCCCTCGTGGCGGCGGGGCTGCTCGCCGCCCTGGGGATCGCCGAGGGGGCGCTGCGGATATGGGACCCGCCCATCAGCCGGCCCCGGGTGGGCAGCTACGCCGTTTATTCTGAGGAGTATGGGTGGCTGAACCGGCCCGGGGCCCAGGGCTGGCAGGTGGATATCGGCTACCACATCCGGATCAACCGCTTCGGCCACCGGGGCGGGGAGCACCCGGAGGAGAAGCCCGCCGGGGTCTTCCGCATCCTGGGCCTGGGCGACTCCTTCACCTTCGGCTGGGGCGTGGAGGAGCGGGACACCTTCCTCCAGGTGCTGGAGAGGAGGCTCCGCGAGGCGGGTCACCGTGTCCAGGTGCTGAACGCGGCGGTGCCCGCCTGGCACAGCTCCCAATCCCTCCACTACCTGGTCCGGGCCGGCCTGCGCTTCGAGCCCGACCTCGTGGTGATGAGCTTCTTCATGGACGATGTGTTTCCGGGGACGGTGGAGGACCTCCGCAAGGGCGCGAAGGCCCAGGAGCTGCGGGCGGAGGAGGCGTCGGCGCGCCGCCGGATGAGGGGGGGAGTGACGGCCCTCCGGCTTTACAACCTCTGGTTCAACTACCGGAAGATCCTCCGCGCCAGCCGCGACCACCGCGGCCGCAACCCTTTTCCCACTTTCGAGGCGGAGCGGGAGCGTCTCCTGTCCCGAGGTGCGCATCGCGGCTTTGAGAAGAACCCGGCCACCCTGGAAGGGCTGGACAGGATGCTCCGGGAATGGAAAAAAGTCCGCGACGATCGTAAAGTGCCCATCGTCTTCGCCTTCATCCCGGCGGGCGGCGCCCTGGATTTCCCCGAACTCCAAGGGCACGCGCTGGCCCTCCAGCGCGCGAGCCGGGAACACGAATTTCCCTACGTGGACGCGGTCGCGGCGCTGGAGCGCCAGCCCGACCGCCGCAGGCTCTACCTCCACCCCCGCGACGGCCACCTGGACGCGGCGGGCCACGCGGCGGTGGGAGAGGCCCTCGCCGGGATGATTCTGAAGGGCGGCTGGCTCAGCGCGAGGCGCCCCGCTCCATAGGATTCACCCCCTTCCGGACGGCCCAGCATGCAGCCTTGGCCCCCTCATCCTCTCCTCTACGAGATCAACACCCGGCTCTGGCTGCGCGAGCTCTCGGGCGGCCGGGCGCCCCTCCGTTTGGATCGGGTCCCCGAGGATGTTCTCCAGCGCCTCGGAGAGGATGGCTGGGACGCCGTCTGGCTCATGGGGGTGTGGACGGCCTCGCCCGAGGGGATTTGGGCCGCGCGGAACCACCCCGATCTGAAGAAGGAGTTCCGCCGGGCCCTCCCCGGCCTGACGGAGAGGGACATCATCGGCTCCCCCTACGCCGTGGGGGCCTACCGGGTCGCTCCGGAGCTTGGAGGGGAGGAGGCGCTTGCGCGGCTGCGGGAGCTCCTGGCGGCGCGCGGCCTGCGCCGAATCCTGG
>JBBTDR010000462.1:0-20216 GCA_038042665.1 Nitrospinota bacterium | reverse complement strand
GTGGGGAGGGGAGGATTCGAACCTCCGAAGGCATAAGCCGTCAGATTTACAGTCTGATCCCTTTGGCCGCTCGGGAACCTCCCCCGATCTTGTTTGCGAGCTTTCGGGGGCCCGCCCCGCCCTGGAGCTGGCGAGAGGATTCGAACCTCCGACCGGCTGATTACAAATCAGCTGCTCTACCAGCTGAGCTACGCCAGCCAGCAAAGGCGGGTTAAATTAGGGTCGGCGCCCCATTTTGTCAAGCTAGGGAGCGGGCAACACTAAGCACCTCCCGCCCCCCCGGCAGGGGCGGACCGGGACGCAGTGAGGCAAAAGAGGAAGACCCCCGCCGCCACCGCCACGTTCAGCGATCCCACTATACCCTGGCTTTGGGGAATCCGCACCCCCAGGTCGCACGTTTCACGCACCAGCCGCCGGACCCCCCGCCCCTCCGCCCCCAGGACCAGGGCCGCAGGCTGGGGAAGCTCCCGCTCCCCGAGGGCGGCCTCCCCCCGGGGGTCGGCGGCTATGGCCCAATATCCTTGTTTTTTCATGGATTCCAAGGCACGGACGAGATTCGTCACCCGGGCCAGGGGGAGAACCTCCAGCGCCCCCGCCGCCGCCTTGGCCGCCGTCGGGGTGAGGCCCGCCGCTCCATCCTTGGGCCAGACCGCCCCTCCCGCCCCCAGGGCCGCCGCCGTCCGGAGGAGGGCCCCCAGGTTCCGGGGGTCCTGAATGCCGTCCAGGACCAGGACCGGGGGCCGGTGAGGGGGCTGGGCGGCCAGGAACTCTTCGATGGAGAGGAGCTTCAGGGGCCGGACCTCGGCCACCATCCCCTGATGCTGGCGGGTCGAGGCCATGTCCGCGAGGATTTCGGGGGCTTGGATTTCGATCGGCACCCCCCGGTCCTCGGCCAGCGCCTGGACCTGGGCGGCGGGCCCTCCGCCCCGGGTGGGGGCGAGGAACACCCGCAGGGCGCGGCCCTTCTCCAGGGCCGCCCGGACGGCGTGGACCCCGCAGACGCGCTCGCTGGGCCGCCGGGGGGACAAGTCAGAGCCTGCGCTTCCAGATGGTGCCCGAGGGCCCGTCCTCGAGGAGGATGCCCGCCGCCGCCAGCTCCTCGCGGATGCGATCGGCCTCCTTGAAGTCCTTGCGCTTGCGGGCCTCGTTCCGCCGGGCGATCAACTCCTCCACCTGGCCGTCGCCGAGCCGGCCGTTGGCCTCTTCGCCTCCGCCGGGCCGGGCCTGGCGGAACCACTCCTCGGGCCCGTGGCCGAAGAGGCCGAGCACCTCCCCCACCTCCCGGAAGACCTCCACGGCCGGCTGGGCGGCCTCCCGCGCGAGGGCACCCCCCGCCTCCAGCAAGATAGAGTTGGCCTGGCGGGCGAAGTCGAACAGGTGGCCCAGCGCCCGGGCGGTGTTGAAGTCGTCGTCCATGGCCCCGGTGAAACGGCCCCGGAAGGCCGCGGCCTCCTCCCGCATCCGCCGGGCCGCTTCCCCGCCCGCTCCCGGCGCGGGGCGGCCCAGGCGCAGGAGGAGGTTGTAGAGCCGGTCGAGCCCCCGCCAGGCCTCCCCCACCACCTGGTCGGAGTAGTCCACGGGGTGGCGGTAGTGGGTGCCCAGGAGGAAGAAGCGCACCACCTCGGCCGGCGTCTCGGCCAGCACGGCCTTGACGGTGAAGAAGTTCCCCTTCGACTTGCTCATCTTCTCGTGGTTGATGCGAACGAAGCCGTTGTGGATCCAGTAGCGCACCCAGTCGTGGCCGAAGCAGCCCTCGCTCTGGGCGATCTCATTCTCGTGGTGGGGGAAGACCAGGTCCTCGCCCCCGCCGTGGATGTCGAACCGCTCCCCCAGGTAGCGGCTCGACATCACCGAGCACTCGATGTGCCAGCCGGGGCGGCCCGGCCCCCAGGGGCTCTCCCAGGAGGGCTCGTCCGGCTTCGAGGCCTTCCACAGGGCGAAGTCGAGGGGGTTGCGCTTCCCCTCCCCCGGCTCCACCCGGAAGCCCGCCTCCAGCTCCTCGGGGTCGCGGTGGGAGAGCTTCCCGTAGCCGGGGAAGCGGGAGATGTCGAAGTACACGTCCCCCCCGCCCCGGTACGCGAGCCCTTTCGCGATGAGGCCCTCGATCATCTCGATCATGCCGGGGATGTGTTCGGTGGCCCGGGGGGTGATGTCCGCCCGGCGCACCCCCAGGGCGTCCATGTCCCGGTGGTACTCGCCGATGAACTGCTCGGTGAGCTCCCCGATGGGGACCTTCAGGCGCCGGGCGCGGGCGATGATCTTGTCGTCCACGTCGGTGAAGTTGCAGACGAAGGTGACCTCGTAGCCGCGGTGGACGAGGTGGCGGCGGATGACGTCGAAGGCGATGGCCGCCCGGGCGTGGCCGAGGTGGCAGTGATCGTAGACCGTCACCCCGCAGACGTACATCTTCACCCGGCCCGGGTCGAGGGTCTCGAGCGGCTCCTTGCGGCGGGTGAGGGTGTTGTAGAGCTGGACGGCCACCTTCCTCTCCCTGGTCATGGATGACCCGCGGCGTGGGTCCGGCGGCGCCGGACGGCGGGCTCGGGAATGCTCGGGCCGGAAATTTGTCACGCGGGGGGAAGGAGCGTCAAGGCGCCTCCTCCCGGAGGGTGCAGACGGCCTGGGCGGCGATCCCCTCCTCTCGGCCGGTGAAGCCCAGCCTCTCGCTGGTGGTGGCCTTCACGCTCACGGCGCCCTCGGGGATGCCGAGGGCCTCGGCCAGCCGGGCGCGCATCCGGCCGGTGTGGGGGGCGAGCCTGGGCCGCTCGGCCACCACCACGGCGTCCACGTTGTGGGGCCGCAGCCCCCGGGCAGCGGCCAGGGCCACCGCCTCCCGCAGGAAGATCAGGCTGTCCGCCCCGCGCCAGCGGGGGTCGGTGTCCGGGAAGTGCTGGCCGATGTCACCGAGGGCGGCGGCCCCAAGGATGGCGTCGCAGACGGCGTGGGCGAGCACGTCGGCGTCGGAGTGGCCCGCGAGGCCCTTCTCGAAGGGGATCTCCACCCCGCCGAGGATGAGCTTGCGCCCGGCCTCGAGGCGGTGGACGTCGAAGCCCACCCCCACCCGGATCATGGCGCCGTCCCTTTCTCGGTGAGCAGGGCGGCCAGCCATGCCTCGGCCAGGGCCAGGTCCCCGGGGCGCGTCACCTTGAGGTTGACGGGGTCGCCCGGCACGAGGCGCACCCGCACCCCGATGGCTTCGAGGAGGGCGGCCTCGTCCGTCCCCTCCCGCCCTTCTTCGCGGGCGGCGCGGAGGGCCTTCTCCAGTAGCTCGCGCCGGGCGACCTGAGGGGTCTGGGCCAGCCAGAGCCCCCCGCGCGGCACCGTGCCGGTGGTGAAGCCCTCCGGGGCGGCCCGCTTGAGGGTGTCCGAGACGGGAAGCGCCGCGAGCGAGGCCCCCGTCTCCACCGCTCCCGCCAGGCAGGCCTCGACAAGCCCCGGCGGCAGGAGGGGCCGCGCGGCGTCGTGCACCACCACCCACTCCACCCCGGGAGGGAGCGCGCGGAGGCCATTCTCGACCGAATCCTGGCGCCGGGCGCCCCCCTCCGCCACCCGGAGGGGAAGGGCGAGGCCGGGCGGGAGCTCCACCTCCCCGCTCCCGGGAGGAACCACGAGGACGATGGCGCCCACGGCTCCGCTCCCGGCGAGCCGGTAGAGGCAGTGCCAGTGGAGGGGGATGCCCGCCAGCGGGCGGAACTGCTTGGGGACCGCGCCCGGGAGGCGCTCGCCCCGGCCCGCCGCCGGGACCACGGCGCCGACCCGGGATGGCGAAGGCGGGAGCCCCCCGGAGGGGCCCCCGCCCGAGGGATCAGCCGCCATTCCGTTGGGGCTCGCTCTCATCCCGCAGCTTGGTGAAGATCATCCGGCCGGCGGTGGTCTGGAGGACGCTCGTGACGGAGACCGAGACGTTATGGCCGATGCGGTCGCGGGCGTGGTCCACCACCACCATGGTGCCGTCGTCCAGATAGCCCACTCCCTGGCCGTGCTCCTTGCCCTCCTTGAGGACGAAGACGCTCATCTCCTCGCCCGGCAGGACGATGGGCTTCACGGCGTTGGCCAGCTCGTTGATGTTGAGGACCGCCACCCCCTGGAGCTCGGCCACCTTGTTCAGGTTGAAGTCGTTGGTCATGACCTTGCCCGGCATCTCCTTGGCGAGGAGGACGAGCTTGGCGTCCACCTCGCGGACGCGGGGGAAGTCGGTGTCCACGATCTGGATGTCCAGGCCGGGCATCTGCTGGATGCGGTGGAGCACATCCAGCCCCCGCCGCCCCCGGTTGCGCTTGAGGGGGTCGGAGGAGTCGGCGATCTGCTGAAGCTCCTTGAGGACGAACTGAGGAAGGACCAGGGGCCCGTCGAGGAAGCCCGCCTCGCAAATGTCGGCCACGCGGCCATCAATGATGACGCTGGTGTCGAGGATTTTCGCGATCGAGGCGCCGGACAGCGCGCCCGCGCCCTCCCCCGGCCGGCCCCAGAGCCGCCGCCCCTGGGCCGCGCCCGCGGCGGCGCCCAGGTAGGCCAGGATGAGCCCCGCGAGCAGGGCCGCCCAGGGCCGCGAGGGGCCGGGCATGGCGGCGCCCGCCACTCCAATGGCCAGGAGGGCAGCCAGCAGCCCCGCCACGAGGCCTGCGGCGCCCCCCGCGGCCGAGCCCAGGCTCACCCGCCCAAGCCCGCTCTCCGCCCAGACGGCGAGGAGACCGAGCCCGGCGCCCAGGATGCCGCCCAGGCCGTAGCCCGTTCCGTCGCCGGCCAGGACCCCGCCCATCGCCCGGGCGCCCAGCAGGGTGGCGGCGCACACCAGCGCCGCCCGGGCCACGGTCCTGCCCATCTCGTGCTTCCCCCTCGGGCCCCAGGGCTTGGGGGGGGAAGGCTTCTCTCTCGACTCCCGATTCGTCCGATTCACGTTCCTGCCTCCCGGACGCGGCGGATTCAATCCCCGGGCGGGCCAAGCCCTTCCCCGGGCCGGATGTAGGTTCCGCTCTTGCCGCCGGTTTTCTTCACGAGGCGGACCGCCGAGACGGCCATGCCGCGGTCCACCGCCTTGCACATGTCGTAGATGGTGAGGCCGGCCACCGAGACCGCGGCGAGGGCCTCCATCTCGGCCCCGGTGCGGTCCAGGGCCCGGACCACGGCCTCCACCTCCAGGGCGCGCTCCTCCTCGTCCGGCCAGAAGCGGACCTCCACGCTCGTCAGCCGGAGGGGGTGGCACATCGGGATGAGCTCGGCGCAGCGCTTGGCCGCCATGACCCCCGCCACCCGGGCGGTGCCGAGGACGTCGCCCTTGGGGAGCCCCCCCTCGAGGATCCGCCGGAGGGTGGCGGGCTGCATCTCCACCCGGCCCCGGGCGATGGCCTCGCGGGAGGTCTCCGGTTTCTCGCCCACCTCGACCATCCGGGCCCGGCCCCTCTCGTCGAGGTGGCTCAATTCGCTGGCCATTTGACCTCCACCTCAGCAACCTGCATGCACCTCACCAAACTGCATGCAACTCGGCAAATTTCATGGTGTTAGATGAGTCGCTGGGCGGCCCAGCCCCGTGCAATTATACACCAGATTGCCAATTTTCGGAAAAAACGACCCTTCTTCTTCTCGGAACACGGGAAAGCGCAAAATCTATCCCTCCCGGCGCAGGCGTGCCGAAACCAGCCGGAAATTGGTGTCACGGCCCTCGGGCCGGGAGGGGGTATTTTCCTCCCCGGGGGGCAGGGGGTGCCCCCATTCGGAATGGGTTCGCCATGCCGAGCCTGAGCGCGGCGAAGGGGAAGCAGGAGCGAAGCCTGCCTCACCCCTGCAAAAGCAGATGCCCCGGCTTCGGAATGACCGGGAAATCCAGCGGCTGAGGAGACCCCTTGGGGGGCGCCCCCGGCCAGGGGAGTTTCCGAGGGAGGGAAGCCCGATTTTCGAAAAATCCCACCCCCGTGCAGCCGGGGAGGAAAGGAGGCCGTCTCGGATAGTGATGGATATTGAGGGACAAAGCGCATCAAAAGGCCCCCGGCTCTGGCCCGGGGGCGCGGGCCGGCGGGAGAGGCCGCGCCTAGAGCTTGGGCAGGGTGAGGCCGGGCTGCTTCTGGTACTTGCCCTTCTTGTCGGCGTAGGAGACCTCGCACACCTCGTCGCTCTCGAAGAAGAGCACTTGGGCGATGCCCTCGTTAGCGTAGATCTTAGCGGGGAGCGGGGTGGTGTTCGAGACCTCGAGGGTGGCGAAACCCTCCCACTCGGGCTCGAAGGGGGTGACATTCACGATGATGCCGCAGCGGGCGTAGGTGCTCTTGCCGACGCAGATGGTGAGGATGTTTCGGGGGATGCGGAAGTACTCCACCGTGCGGGCCAGGGCGAAGGAGTTGGGGGGGATGACGCAGGAGCCGCCATTGAATGTCACGAGGGAGCGGTTGTCGAAGTTCTTGGGGTCCACGATGGTGGAGTTCACGTTGGTGAAGATCATGAACTCATCGGCGATGCGGATGTCGTAGCCGTAGGAGGAGACGCCGTAGGAGATCACCCCCTCGCGGACCTGGCGATCCGCGAAGGGCTCGATCATCTTGTGCGTCTTGGCCATCCGCGTGATCCAGCGGTCGGACTTGATGCTCATGGGCCCTTTCTGGCTTTCGCGCGGGCTCCGCCCGGGTGCGGGCCACGGGACGCCTGGCCGGGGGGAGGGTCGGGCCCTCCCCCGGCCAGGGTCATCGCTCCCACCCGCCCGATGGCGGGAGCGAATCCGTCGGCGCCAGGAAGCGTGGGAATCCCCCCGGCGGGGGGAACCCAATTCGACCACAACCTGTAGTGGCATGTCAAAGGATTTATGAACTAAGACCACAAATTATTGTGGATAAGCTGTGGACGGCCCTGGGATAATCCGGGGAATAAGGGCGGGACAGGGTGTGGACAGGCTGTGGAAAAAATCTCCGGCAGGCCCTCCCCCTCGCGGAGAAAGACCGGCGCGAGAAGGAAAGAACCGGGCGCCCGGCGGGGCCCTACTTGAACCGCTCGGGATGGACCACCACTTTGCCCTTGCTCCTGAGGTCCTCGATCATCTTTTTGTAGGCGTCCTGCTGGCGGATCTCGGTGTAGATCTGCCTGACGTCCTCCTTGACGTCCTCGAACTTGGCCTCCGCCCCGGCCACCCGCTCGCTCACCCGGATGATCTGAAAACCGATCGCGGTGCGGATGGGGTCGCTGACCTGGCCGATGGGCAGCTTGAAGGCCGCTTCCTCGAGCGGTTTCTCGATCTCCCCGCGGGAGGCCGTGCCCATGACCCCGCCCGAATCCTTCGTGGCCTCGAAGATCGAGCGCGCGCGGGCCACCTGGGCGAAGGGCGCCCCCCGGCGGATCTCGGCGAGGGCGTCCCAGGCCTCCTTCTCCGTCTTGAGGACGACGTGACTCAGGGTGACCTGCTCCTTGCGGCGGAACCGGTCGCGGTTGGCCTCGAAGAAATCCCGCATCTCCTTTTCCGTGAGCTGGACGGGGCGCTGGACATCGCGCCTGACGAACTCCTCGACGAGGATGCGGCGCTTGGCCTGGCCGATGCGCCGCTCCACCTCGGGGAGCGCCTCCAGCCGTTTCCGCAGGGCCTCCTGGTAGAGAAGCTCGGCCTGCACCAAGCCCTCGATGAACTGCTCCTTGTTGTTCCGGATCTGGATCCGCACGGCGGGGGGAGCCTGGCTCAGCCGCTCCTCCAACTCGGCCAGGGTGATCTTGCGGCCGTTGACCTCGGCCACCACCACCTGGGACTTGTCCTGCGGGGGCGGGGAGGCGGGCGGAGAAGCGGGCCCGGAGAAGGCGGGAGAGCCCCCCCCGATCATCAGGAGGAGGAAAACCCCTCCCCCGAGCAGTCGCAAACGCATATCCTCAGGCTCCTTCGGAAGAATTGCGTGCCCTACACCGGAAACTGGCGGCCAACGTACTGGTAGACCGAATCGTAGAGGAACTGCCGCTCCACGTGAAGGGCCACGACGCACTGCTCGAACTCGTGGGTCAGCTTGCGGAAGAAGCGCGCCGTCGGCTGGACGGCGTCCATCTCGGCCACCTGGCCGTAGGCGGCCTTCCCCTGCATCACATAGAACTTCGGGCTGAGCTGGCGGCGCTCCAGATTCTCGGGGAAGAGGCCGGTGAAGAACAAGCACACGTCCCCCGTCTGGCGCTTCAGCTCGCGGAGGGGGGGGCCCTGCAAGCCCTCGGCCTCGCGCAGGAAGTCCACCGCCCGCTCCAGCCGCTCGGCCGTGCGGCGGCCACGCCGGTAGAGGTTGTCCACATGGACGAACCGAAGGAGCATCCGCCAGACGTAGTCGATCACCTCACCGTCCGGGTAACCCACCGCCTCGAACGCGGACTCGGTGGTCTTCCGCAACATGCGCCCCAGGGGGTGGGTCTCCGGAATGGGCGCAGGGGCAATCCCAGCCTGCAGCATGCGAAATCCCCTCGGGCGGCGATCGCGGGGGGCGGCGGAAGCAATTATAAGGGAAATGTGCCCGCGCGCCGCCAATTTTCGATCATCGGCCCCAGCCCCCCCTCCCCCCCACCGGACCGAAGGCACTGTTTTTCGCTGGCTTCTCCCGCCCGGCAACCCAAAAGCCAATTTCTCTGGAAGGGCGAAACCCAATGAGATATAATCGGCGGGCGCTGGGATTTCCCCTCCCCGGGGGTTCCGGAGAGGGGAGACCTCCGGCGGGTGGTTGACGGGAACCGGCCCCCTGGATTAGAAATCCCCCGTATCATCGCGCAAGTGCGCATTATGGATTTTCGGTACAGGCCGCGATCATTCATCCGCTGGCCGGGGCCGGTGGACGGCTTCATATCCCACAGTTGAAGCGCACTCTTGCATCCGCACCGTGGCGAGGACGATCGGGATGCTGACCCAAGACTCCGTCATCAAGATCTACGATCGGTGGGGCCGGTTCTACGACATCATCTTCAAACGGATCTTCAGCGAGGGGCGCAACGCCGGCGTCGAGCTCCTGAACCTCAAGGCCGGCGAAAGCCTCCTGGAGGTGGGGGTGGGCACGGGCCTCTCGCTCCCCCTCTACCGCAGGGACGCCCGCATCGTCGGCATCGACATCTCCTCCAAGATGCTCGAGAAGGCCCAAGAGAAGGTGCACGGCCTGAAGCTCAAGAACGTCAAGCTGAAGGTGATGGACGCCCAGGCGATGGAGTTCCCCGACAACAGCTTCGATTGCGTGACGGCCTGCTACGTGGTGAGCGCCGCGCCCGACCCCCAGAAGGTCGTCGCCGAGATCTGCCGGGTGTGCAAGCCGGGGGGCCGGATCGTCTTCATCAACCACTTCAAGAGCCAGAACCCCGTCCTGGCCAAGTTCGAGGCGCTCACCAACGGCATCTGCCGCAACTTCGGCTGGCAGACCACCCTCGACCTCGAGCCCCTGATCGCGGAGAACAACTTGACCATCGGCGTCCAGGAGCGGGTGAACATCTTCGACTACTGGCGCGCCGTCCTCTGCTACAAACACTCCGGCAAGTAAGCCCCCCGCGGGCGGGCCAGGCCGGGGCTCTCGCGCCACGGGGGCCTGCCCTTGAACCTGGGTGACCACGCCCTCGGCATCCTCTTCGCCGCCCTGGCCTCCCTCGCCTGGGCGGCGTTCTCCTTCCTGGTCAAGATGGCCCTGCGGGACGCCCCCGTCCTGCGGGTGACGGCCTGGCTCACCACCCTGAACGCCCTCCTGGTCACCCTCCTCGCCCTGGCCATCGTGCCCCGCGCCTCCTTCACCCCGAAGGCGCAGGCGACCTTCCTCTGGGTCGCCCTGGCCGGGGTGCTCCACATCGGCATCTCGCGCTCGTTCTTCTATGTGGCCATCCACCGCCTCGGCCCCAACCGCTCCGTCCCGGTGGCCATGAGCTATCCCTTCGTGACGGCGCTGCTGGCCTGGCCCCTCCTGGGGGAGCCGCTGACCCTGCGCACGGTGGCGGGCCTGGCGGTCCTCCTCCTGGGGATCTCCTGCATCGTCCGCTCGGCCCCGGCCCAGTCCGCCGGGGATCGGGGCGCCCCCCCCGGCTGGCGGACGCTGGGCTGGATCGCGGCCGGGGTGACCTCGGTCCTCTGGGGCATCTCCGCCATCTTCTTCAAGCGGGCCTCCCTGGACATCCACCCGGTCGCCGTGGCCTCCTTCGCCCTCATCGTCGGGGCGGCGGTGGCCTGGATGATCGCCGCCGGCGAGGCCTTGCGCTCCGACCTCCCTCCCATCCCCCGCCGGGCCTGGCCCTGGCTGCTCGCCGCCTCGGTCTTCCAGGCCACCGCCGTGCCCGCCTACAGCTACGCCCTGAAGCACACCCTGGCGGTGAACGTGACGGCCATCGTTTCGGCCCAGCCGCTCGTCGCCCTCCTCATCGGCTGGCTCTTCCTCCGCGCCTCCGAGAACATCACCCCCCTCCTCTGCGCGGGGGCCCTCCTCACCGTGGCCGGCACCCTGATCGTGGTGTTCTGACCCAGGGAATTTCTCCGCCTTTCACCTGGTTGGCCAGGATGGTATCTTGAACCGCCGCACCATTCTTTCCTTTCACCCAGCCAGGAGGCTCTCCCATGGGCGAAGTGATCCACGTGACCCGGGCCCGGGTCGTCAAGGAACCGGGCCGCGGGATGAAGACGGCCTACCTCGACGCTTTTCCGGACACCCCCATCCCCTACGGCATCCACGGCGGCATCAGCAAGTTCTACAAGGCCCAGCCCGAGGTGGAGCGGCCCGCGACGCTGGACCACCTCGTCGCGGCCGTCGCGGGCTGACTGACGGGCAACATGGGAGGCGCGCTGGACGCGCGCGGGATCAAGAGCTCGCCGGACAACCTGGTCGCCCACGTCGAGGGCGTCATCGAGAACGTCGAGGGCATCGCCCTCATCACCACCATCCGCGTCCGCTACACCTGCCGCATCCCCAAGGGGAAGCGCGCCGAGGCCGAGCGGGCCCTGGCCCTCCACGAGAAGGGCTGCCCCGCCAGCCAGAGCGTGCAAAGGGGCATCAAGGTGGAGTACAGCGCGGAGTTCGAGGAGGTCTGAGGCGGGAGAGACTTCTTGTGTATCCGCCCCCGGGGGCCTGCACCGGTCTCCGGGGGCTTTTACTCGGGAAAGAAAAGCCGCGATGAGGAGCCCGCCGAGGGGGGAGAGCGTGGGAGCTCCGGGGGTAAGTTGAGGTCACTATCGGGTGTCGCCCTAGTTGAACCCTTTTCCCAACAGAAACAGCATTTGATTTATCCTCGCCCCAAAAGCTATATTCTTATTGGCTATTGTGATTCTCTTGCCAAGGATAAATCCACATGTCTAAGACCAGAATTTCAACCCCATATCCTTCTTTAGATGCCGTCGCACGAGAACTCGGTGTGGCCAAATCTAGAGTCACAAAGATTGTCCACATGGTACAGACGGTTCAGAAAAGCAGAACTGGCAACGCTAACCCCGCCACTTCTTCTGGTGGCCGATTCATCACAGATAAAAGCCCAGCAAAAAAAAGAAAAAAGTAACACCTGTTCTTGTCAATTCGTCTAGACGGGCCAGTCCTGACAGGTATCGCCAACAATGCCGCCTAAACGACAAAGGAAACGAAGACCACCGAATACTGTTTTCTTAAACATCCCCTACGACAAGCGCCACGAAGATCTCTACTTGGCCTATATCGCCGGGTTGTGCGGATTCGGTTTGATTCCTCGCGCCACGCTGGAAATTCCAAGCGGCGAAAGACGCTTGGAGCGAATTTTTAGGCTGATCCGCAGCTGCTCTTATTCCCTTCACGATCTCTCGCGCGTTCAAGTGGATCGCATTCCGCCGCCGACGCCCAGATTCAACATGCCCTTCGAACTGGGGCTCGTCGTCGCGTGCGCGAAATTGGAGTCCCAAGCGCACAAATGGTTTGTGTTTGAGGCCCGGAAGCACAGGCTGAGCAAGTCGCTGAGTGACCTCGATGGAACCGATCCTCACATCCACAACGGAAAACCCAGAGACCTCCTAACCGCGCTGACCAACGTGTTCGTTCGCTCCAAAAATCAGCCAACCGCCAGAGAGCTCGGCCTGATTTTCACGGACCTAAAGAAGACATCGGAAATCATCAAGGAAAATTTGAATTCAAATTCCCTATTCGGCGCCCGCGCTTTTCATGATCTCGTCATAGCGGCACGGACAATTGCACGAGAAAAGTTACCCTGGCTCACCTATTGATTCTTCTCGACTCACACAAAAAAGCGGCCCCGCCTTCCGGCGGGGCTGCTCCGCTTGCCGCTCCAGCTTCCCCTACCGCCCCTTGCCGCTCCCCTTCCCGCCCCGCTTGAGCTTGCCCATGACCTCCAGCACGTGGTCGGGGGTCATGGGGATGCGGGTGATGCGGGCGCCGATGGCCTGGCTCACGGCGCAGGCCACGGCCGCGGCGGCTGCGGTGCAGGGCGGCTCCCCGATGCCCTTGGCACCGTAGGGCCCGAGGCCCTCCCCCGACTCCTCGATGACGTTCGCCCACTCGGGGGTCTCGCTGGCGGTGGGGATGAGGTAGCCGTGGAACTCGTTGTTGAGGGGGGCGCCCTTGCGGGTCACGAGCTCCTCGGTCAGGGCGTGGCCGATGCCCATGGTGGCCCCGCCCTCGAACTGCCCCTCCACGTGCTGGACGTGGATGGCCTGGCCCACGTCGTGGCCCGCGCAGTAGCGCAGGAGGCGGATCTCCCCGGTCTCGGTGTTCACCTCGGCCTCGGCGGCGTGGACGCCGAAGGTGTAGTCCATCCAGCCGCCCGCGTCGCCGTACTTCTCGTGGCCCTCGAACCGGTGGTCGCCGATCTTCATCTTGCCGGTGTGGAACATCTCCATCCCCATCGCGCGGCACTTATTGACGGCCTGGGCGACGGAGACGCTGCGCTCCTGGGCCGACCGCACGAAGATCTTGCCCCCGCGGATGTCCAGATCCTCGGCGCTCACCTCGAGGAGCTCGCCCGCCCCCTTGAGGAGGCGGCCTCGCAGCTCGAGGCCGGTGCGGTAGGTGGCCCCGCCCGAGATGAGGGTCTGGCGGCTGCCCGCGGTGATGCCCACGAGGGGGGTGACGTGGGAGTCCGACATCACGACCGTCACCCTCTCCAGCGGGACGCCCAGCACCTCGGAGGCGATCTGGCGGTAGGTCTGGGTCTGGCCCGCGCCCACGTCCGAGGCGCCGCAGCGCAGGTTCACGCTGCCGTCCTCCTCGATGGAGAGGTACACCTCGCCCTCGTTGCGGGGCCGCCCGTAGCCGCCCATGTTGGCGACGACGCCCCGCCCGCGGCGCCAGGGGCCGTGGTCCCTGGCGGGCACCCGGCCCGCCGGGCCGCCCATGGCCTTCACCACCTTCTCCATGAGCTCGGGCAGCATGACGCGCGAGGGCACCGGCTGCTTCTGCATGAGGGTGCCGCCCTTGCGGATGAAGTTGCGGCGGCGGAACTCGACGGGGTCCAGCCCGATCCGCCCCGCCAGCTCGTCCATCTGGGCCTCGTAGGCGAAGCACACCTGGTTGGCGCCCACCCCGCGCATGGCCTCGGTGAAGGGGTTGTGGGTCAAGACGGCGCGCGCCCGGCCCCGGGCGTTGGGGATCTCGTAGGGCCCGCCGCTGATGCAGAGCGCCCCCATGACGAGCGCCTTGCTGTTCGCGGCGTAGCCCCCGGCGTCGGCCAGGATGTCCACGTCCACGGCGAGGAGCTTGCCGTCCCGGGTGGCGGCCGTCTTGTAGCGCATGAGGAAGGGGTGGCGCTTGCTCCCCGTGTTCATGTTCTCCTCGCGGGTGTAGGCCATGCGCACGGGGCGGCCCGTCTTCACGGCCGCCAGGGCGAGGAAGTCCCCGAGGAGGGGGTGCTCCTTCCCGCCGAAGGCCCCGCCCAGCATGGGGCAGTCGTAGCGCACCCGGCTGGCGGGGAGGCCGAGGCAAGCGGCCACCTTCTGGTAGTTCTCGATGGTCTGGGTGGGGACGCGCACGTTCACCACCCCGCGCTCGTCCACCCAGGCGACCCCGCCCTCGGGCTCGATGTAGGCGTGGTCGAGGCAGGCTGAGAAGTAGACGTTCTCGGCCGTGACGGCGTCGGGCCGGCGGAAGGCGGCGTCCACGTCGCCCTTCTCGGTGCGCCAGTCGCAGAGGATCTCGCCCTCGGGCTTCATGAAGTCGTAGGCGCCGGGGAGAGGCTCATAGGCGACGCGCACGAGCCGGGCCGCCTCGGCGGCCAGGTCGCGCGTCTCGGCGGCCACGATGGCGATGGCGTCGCCGATGTCGTGAACCACGTCCTCGACCAGCACGGGGTAGTCCGGGTAGCGGCCCGCGTTCACGCCGGGGATGTCCTTGGCGGTCAGCACGCAGTGGACGCCCGGCAGGGCGAGGGCGCGGGAGGGGTCGATCTTCTTCACCCGCGCCGGGGTGATGGCCGCCCGGACGACATGGCCCCAGAGCTCGCCCGGGAGATGGAAATCGTCTCCGTAGATGGTGTCCCCGACCGCCTTGGCGAGGGCGTCCGCCTTGGTGGGCGAGGTGCCGACAACGTTCATCCTGGGCATGTGCACCTCAGCTGCGGAAGGTGAAGGCAAAACACCCGGCCCGAAGGAGGGCCGCCCCTCCCGGCCGGCGATGGAGCCTACTTGTTGCGCAGGGCCGCCACGTCCACGGCGCGGCCCGTCCGCGCGCTCTCGACGACGCCCTCCAGCACGGCCACGACCTGAAGGCCCGCGTGGCCGTCGGTCTCGGGCTTGGCGGTGCCCCGGATGCAGTGGGCCAGCTCGGCCAGCTCAAGCGCCAGGGCGTCCCCGCCCTGGACGGGGAGCTCGGTGGGGGCGTCCTCGCCCTTCTTCTGGAAGTAGAGCTTGCCGCCCTCCTCGTCGCTGAAGGCGCTGGCCTCGGTGCCGTAGGCGCTGGTGTAGCAGAGCTTGGGGACGACGTAGGCCGTCCCGATGTAGCCGAGGGGGCCGCTCTCGAACTCGAGGACGAAGCTCGTCACGTCGTCGAGCTGGCTCTTCCCGAGCAGGCGCTTGCTGAAGGCGGCCACCCGCTTCACGGGCCCGGCCAGGTAGATGAGGTTGTCGATCATGTGGACGCCCAGGCCCGTCATGGCGCCGGCGGGGGACTCGCTGGGGTCCGAGCGCCAGCCCGGGCGGGGCGTCTGCCCCCCGAAGAGGGAGAGATTGGCCTCGAGCTGATGGACCATCCCGAGCTCGCCCTTCCCGATCATCTCCTTGATGCGGCGGTTCGCGCCCTGGCGGCGGCGGTGGTGGCCCACCAGGAGGGTCACCTTGGCCTTCTCGCAGGCGGCGATGGCGCGCTTGGCGTCCGTCACGGTGAGGGCGAGGGGCTTCTCCACGAAGACGTGCTTGCCCGCCGAGGCCGCCTGCTCGATCATGGTGACATGGGTGGAATGCGGGGTGGCCAGGATGAGCCCTTGGATTTCGGGGTCCTTGAGGACCTCCTCGAAGCTCCCCGCCTGGTGGCAGCCGTGCTTGCCGGCGAAGGCCTTGCGGGCCTCCGCGCCCCGGGCGAAGCAGGTGTAGACCTCCCCCTCCCCGCTCCGCTTCACCGCCTCGGCCAGCATCCCGCCCCACCAGCCCAGCCCGATGGAGGCGAGGCGCACCTTGTCCGCTGCCATCTTGTCTCCTTTCCCTTCGACTCGCTCATTTGCGGCTGGCGGCCGCCAGCCCGGGAAGATTCGAAGAAAAGATAAATCAAAAGGGGGCGGGCCCGCAAAGGCCCCCCACCGAAAGCCCCAAAACGAACTTCCCCTCCCGGAGACCGGGAGGGGAAGCTGTGAGGAGGATGAAGCTGGATGAGGGATGATTGCGTGGCGGCGGAGAGCCGACCCGATCGGCTGCTCCGGCCGCCTGCCAATCGAGGCGTGCCGCCTAAGAACGCCCCGACCAGCACCCCTATTACATAGCAAGGGGTGTACCAAGGGAAGAAAAGGCCTAACCGGCTGATTGCAAAGGCGTCTTCGCCATGTCGAACTCGGGGCAAATTGACATTTTGTCACTACCCGTTTTCGGGCGAGGGACATTTCGGCATTCTTCTCGGGAAAAGGAGGAAACGATGCGATTCTACGATTGGGACACCATCCCCCGCCATCCCTTGCGCCCGGGCGTCACCCGGCGGGTCTTCACGGGGGAGGGCGCGATGATGCTGGTCACCGAGTTCGACGCGGGCTCCACCGAGTCCCCCCACACCCATCCGTTCGAGCAGCTCGTCTTCGTCATCGAGGGAGAGGTGGACTTCGACCTCAACGGCACCCTCCACCCCCTCTCGGCCGGGGCGGTCTTCCGCATCCCGCCCGGCACCCCCCACGGGGCCAGCGCCCGGGGCGCCAGGCGCTGCCGCGTCCTCGCCGTCTATGGCCCCCCGCGCCCGGACTGCCTCCCCTACTGCGATTATCAGAAGGAATGACCGCGGCGCGCGGCAAAATCCCCTGGGCTTCTGTAGGGGCGGTTCGCGGACCGCCCCTACACACACCAGCCCTTGCCGGCCCCCCGTGGGGGCGAGGCATGCCACGGGGTCTCCAAGAATCGAAGATTCTTGGGGTGCCCCTCGGCCCCTACGGGTGGATGGCCAAGATCGTCAAGCGGCAAGAGATTCTTGACGCATTACACTAGCGCCCCCCCGGCCCAGGCGGGAGGCCGGCCAGCGCCTCCTCGACGGCGGCCTTCATCTCGTCCCCCTGGGCGAGCAGGGTGGCGGCCTCCCCCTCCCCTCTCCAGAGGAGGGCGCCGCTCCCCGCCTCCCAGAGGCTGAGGCTCACCCGGGCGGAGCACCGCTCGAGGCTCCCGCAGGCGCTCCCTCCCTGGGCGAGGAGGAGGGCCTGGGCCCCGAGCCCCTGGAGCCGCTCCCGCAACGCGGCCGAGGGAGGCTCGGCTGGCTCCTCCTCCCCCCCGGGCCAGGGGAGCGCCTCGTAGCCCCGGGCGGCCAGGGCGTCCTCGAGGAGAAACGTGCGATCGAGGTTGTCCACCTTGTCCCCGGGCGGAGGGAGGACGTTCGCCCGCCGGTAGATGTCCCGAAACTGGCCCGTCCAGTCGTGGGCGTACCCGAAGCGCGCCACCGCCACCCGGCGGACCTGGGTCAGCCTCTGGGGGGCCGCCACCTCCGCCCGCCCGCCCACCTCATAGGCGCAGCCCCCCGCCTCGGCCAGGGCCAGGGCGAGGGCCATCCGGCCGAGGAGCTTCGTCACCTCCAAGCCCACCCGGCGGCGAGGGCGAGGGCGGCGGCGGCCTGGCCCGCGCTCCACCGGTACGCCCCCGCCGACTCCGAGAGGGCGAGCCGCCCGAACTCGGCGAGCGCCCCGCTCCCGCCCGCCGCCGCGAGCGCGGCTCCCCCCGCGAAGGCCACCCCCGCCAGCCAGATCACCGCCCCCGAGAAGAACCGCCCGCTCCGGGCGATGTCGGGCTGCGCGGTGCGCAGGGTCCGCCAGGTCATCGTCACGTGGAGGGCCAGCGCGAAGCCCACCGCGAAGGCGGTCAGCCAGCCCACCCAGGGTGCCCGCACCGCCAGGGCCAGCAGCGCCCCCGCCCCCAGGGCCAGCGCCGCCGGCAGGGGGAAGAAATAGGGCGCGAGGGTGATGAGGGGGTTCGTCCCGCTCAAGGCCACCTGGCCCATCCCCCGGGCGACCTCGAAGCGGCTCACCCGCTTCCCCAGCAGGAGGGCGAAGGCGAGGTGGGTGAACTCGTGGGCGAAGGTGTAGAGGAACTCGGGGGGCCGCAGGCGGTGCCAGACGAGATAGGCGAGCGCCCCGCCCGCCAGCGCCCAGCCCCCGGGCGAGAGAAGGAGCCCCGGCGCCCTCCCCGGCCCCGGGTGGAGGAACACCCCCGGCGCCGTCCCCAGGAGCGCCGCCGTCACCGCCCAGCAGGCGGGCAGCAAGGCCAGCGCCCCCGCCCAGGCCAGGGGACGGAGGAGGAGCCGCTTCATCCGCTCCGCCCCCTCCCGCCCGCCCCGCCCGCCGCGCACCCCATGCGGGCAGGATAGCGGCTCCCCGCCCCGGCTCCAACCCGGAAATCCGGTCCCGGCCCCCTCCCCGCCGGCGGAGGTCCGAAATTCCCCTTGACGCCTGGCGGGCGGGGGACTATGATATTTAACCAGACGGTTAACTATATCCTTTCCCCCTGGAGACCCGCATGAACGCCACGGACCTGATCGCCAAGACGCTCGAGCTCAACACCCAACTCGTGAACATGGCCCTCGACGGCCTGACCGACGAGGACTTGAAGAAGCAGCCCAACCCCGACTCCAACCCCATCGGCTGGCTCCTCTGGCACATGACCCGCGCCGAGGACGACCTCATCTCCCGCTTCACCGGCAAGCCCCAGGTCTGGACCGAGGGCAAGTGGCACCAGCGGATAACCGCCCCCGGCGGCCCCGAAGACGGGGGCGGCGGGAACACGATGGAGCAGGTGCGCGCCTTCCGGGCCTCCCGGGCCGACCTCCTCGCCTACGCCCAGGCGGTGCGACAGAACACCCTCGCCGCCCTCCCCCAGATCCCCGCCTCCGCCCTCGACCGGGAGGTCAAGGACGCGCCCATCCCGGTCGTCAAGCGCGCAGGCGACTTCCTCTCGGTCCTGCTCCTCGACTACTCCCACCACGCGGGCCAGATCTGCTACCTCCGGGGCTGGCTCAAGGGCCGGGGCTGGCTCCCCTTCTGAGAAGAGGCCATGCCCCCCGCCCTCGACTCCACCTTCGCCGCCCTGGCCGACCCCACCCGGCGGGCCATCCTCGCCCGGCTCGCCCGGGGGGAGGCCAGCGTCACCGCCCTCGCGGCGCCCTTCCGCATGTCGCTGCCGGCCGTCTCCAAGCACCTGCGCGTGCTGGAGCGGGCCGGGCTCCTCGCCCGCAGCCGGGAGGGCCGGGTCCACCGCCTGCGCATCGAGGCCGCCCCCCTGCGCGAGGCGGAGGAATGGATCGCCCTCTACCGCCGTTTCTGGGAGCAGAGCTTCGACCGCCTGGAGGACTATCTGCGCGAGTTGCAGGGAAAGGAGAAGAATCGTGGCCGCGAAGAATAGCCCCGCCCCAGGGAGGAGACCGACCATGACCTACGCGCTGTGGATCGTCCAGGGGATGCTCGCCCTCCTCTTTCTGTGGGCGGGCGGAATCAAGTTGGTCCTGCCGCTCGAGAAGCTTGCGGGGCCGGTGCCGCTGCCGGGCCCCTTCGTGCGGTTCATCGGCGTGGCCGAGGTGCTCGGCGCGATCGGCCTGATCCTCCCCGGGCTCCTGCGCATTCGGCCGGGCCTGACACCGCTGGCCGCCGCCGGGCTGGTGATCATCATGATCGGCGCGACGGCGCTCACGCTGGCGGCCGGTGACGCCGGAACGGCGCTGTTCTCGCTCGTGGTGGGGCTCCTCGCGGCGTTCGTCGCCTACGGCCGCTGGTGGCTGGTGACGCATCGCGGGTCCTCGGGCTCGCTTGGATGACCGCCTTCACGAGTTCCATAAACAGGGGGTGAATCATGGCCGCAAGAAATCGGGCTGCCACGGAGACAGCCGATCGGGAGCTTGTCCTCACGCGCGTCCTCGACGCGCCGCGCGAGTTGGTCTTCGAGGCGTGGACCGAGCCCGGGCAGGTGGCCCGCTGGTGAGGTCCGCACGGCTTCACGAACCCGGTCTGCGAGCTGGACGCGCGAGCCGGCGGCGCCATCCGCATCCACATGCGCGCGCCCGACGGCACGGTCTATCCGATGACGGGCACCTATCAGGAGGTCGCCCCGCCCGGGCGGCTCGTCTTCACCAGCGCCGCGCTGGACCCAAAGGGCCGCCCCCTCTTCGAGGTGCAGACCACCGTGACCTTGGCCGGGCAAGGCGGCGAGACGACGCTCACGGTGAAGGCGCGCGTCGTCGAAGCGACCCCCGAGGCCGCCCCGTACCTCGCGGGGATGGAGGCGGGCTGGACACAAACCCTGGAGCGCCTCGCGGAGCACCTGGGCGGATGACCCCTTGCCGGACCTGACGGCAACCCCCAAAGGAGGAGCTTGATCATGCCCGCCCCCGAGACCCAGGCCGTCCACACCCTGCGCCTCACCCGCACCTTCCAGGCGCCCCGCGAGAAGGTCTGGCGCGCCTGGACCGACCCCGAGGCGCTGAAGAAATGGTGGGGCCCCAGGGACTTCGACTGCATCGGGGCCGAGAGCGACCTCCGGCCGGGGGGGAAGTACCGCCTCACCATCCGCCAGAGGGAGAAGGGCGAGGTCTTCACCGTCCACGGCGAGTACAAGCAGGTCACGCCCCCCTCCCGCCACGTCTACCCCTGGCGCTGGGAGCAGTGGGACGAGGCCATGTGGGAGCCCC
>JBBTDR010000461.1:0-2446 GCA_038042665.1 Nitrospinota bacterium | reverse complement strand
GAAGGGGACGCCGTGCAGCCAGGCACCCGGCTGCTCGTCCTCGAGGCCATGAAGATGGAGAACGTCATCTCCGCCGAGGTGGCGGGCACCGTGCGCGCCATCCGCGTCCAGGTGCGGGACAAGGTGGAGACCGGCCAGGCCCTCATGGAGATCGCATGATGGGCGCGGTCGACGCCGGGATCCTCTTCCTCCGCGAGACGGGCTTCTACGCGATGCGCTGGGGGGACCTCCTCATGATCGGCGCCGCCTGCCTCCTGCTCTACCTGGCCATCGCGCGCGGCTTCGAGCCCCTGCTGCTCCTCCCCATCAGCTTCGGGATGCTGCTCTCGAACCTGCCGGCGGGGGGCATGTTCGACAAGGGGGGGCTCCTCTCCTACTTCTACCTCGGCGTCCAGCTGGGCGTCTTCCCGCCCCTCATCTTCATGGGGATCGGGGCCCTCACGGACTTCGGCCCCCTCCTCGCCAACCCCAAGACCATCCTCCTCGGAGCGGCGGCCCAGTTCGCCATCTTCGGCGCCATCATCCTGAGCGTGCTGCTGGGCTTCAACCTGCCCCAGGCGGGGGCCATCGGCATCATCGGGGGGGCGGACGGCCCGACCGCCATCTACACGGCCTCGAAGCTGGCGCCGGAGCTCCTGGGCCCCGTGGCGGTGGCCGCCTACAGCTACATGGCCCTCGTGCCCCTGATCCAGCCGCCCATCATGCGCGCCCTCACCACGAAGGAGGAGCGCGCCCGGGTCATGCTCCAGCTCAAGCCCGTCTCCAAGCCGGCCCGCGTCCTCTTCCCCATCGTCTCGACCCTCCTCTGCGGGCTGATCGTGCCCTCGGCCGTGCCCCTCATCGGGATGCTCATGCTGGGCAACCTCTTCCGCGAGGTCGGCATCGTGGACCGGCTCCTGCGGACCTCCGAGGGGGAGCTCCTCAACATGGTGACCATCCTCCTGGGCACCTCGGTCGGCGCCTCCATGCGGGCCGAGACCTTCCTCAAGCTGGAGACCATCGGCATCCTCTTCCTGGGCTTCCTGGCCTTCGCCATCGGGACGGCCAGCGGGGTCCTCTTCGGCAAGGTGATGGCCCGCTTCAGCAAGGAGCCCCTGAACCCCCTCATCGGCGCCGCGGGGGTGAGCGCCGTGCCCATGGCCGCCCGGGTGGTGCAGCGCGTGGGCCAGGAGGCCAACCCGCAGAACCACCTCCTCATGCACGCGATGGGGCCCAACGTGGCGGGCGTCATCGGCTCGGCCATCGCGGCCGGCGTGCTGATCTCCCTCATCACCCCCTGAGAACGAAGCGCAAGGAGAGCTGCCGGACATGCCTGGACCACTCGAGGGAATCCGGGTGCTGGACCTCACCCGCATCCTGGCCGGCCCCTACTGCACCATGATGCTCGGCGACATGGGGGCCGAGGTCATCAAGGTCGAGAACCCCGACGGCGGGGACGACACCCGCACCTGGGGCCCGCCCTTCCTGAACGGGGTGAGCACCTACTTCATCTCGATCAACCGCAACAAGAAGAGCGTCACCCTCGACCTGAAGAACGCGAAGGGGAAGGCCCTCCTCGCCGGCTTCATCCGCGCCTGCGACGTGGTGGTCGAGAACTTCCGCCCCGGCACCCTCGAGAAGCTGGGCTTCCCCTGGGCGGAGATCCACCGCCTCAACCCCCGCGCCGTCTTCTGCTCGGTCTCGGGCTTCGGCCAGACCGGGCCCCGCAAGAGCGAGCCCGGCTTCGACGTCGTGATCCAGGGCGAGGGCGGGGTGATGAGCCTCACGGGCGAGCCCAGCGGCCCCCCCACCAAGGTGGGCGCCTCGATCGGAGACATCACGGCCGGGATGCTGGCCGCCAACGGCATCCTCCTCGCCCTCTTCCACCGCGAGCGCACGGGCGAGGGCCAGATGGTGGACGTGGGGATGCTGGACGGCCAGGTGGCCCTCCTCACCTACCACGCCACCGGCTACTTCGCGACCGGCAAGGTGCCCCCCCGGCGGGGGAACAAGCACCCCTCCATCACCCCCTACGAGACCTACGCGTGCCAGGATGGCTTCTTCAACCTGGGCGTCGGGAACCACAGCCTCTGGCGGCGCTTCTGCGACGCCATGGATCTCGGCGGGATCAAGGACGACCCCCGCTTCGCCGTGAACGCCGACCGGGTGGGCAACCGCGAGGCCCTCCAGGCCATCCTCGACCCCTTCTTCGCCGGGCGCGGCCTCCAGCCCACCCTGGACGCCCTCCGCAAGGCGGGGGTGCCCTGCGGCCCCATCAACGACCTGGGCCAGGTCTTCGCCGAGCCCCAGGTGATCGCCCGGGAGATGGTGGTGGAGCTGGACGTCCCCCAGGCCGGGCGGACCCAGGTCACCGGCGTCCCCATCAAGCTCTCGGCGACGCCTGGCGCGGTGCGCACCCCGCCCCCCTCCCTCGGCCAGCACACGGATGAGGTGCTGGAGCGCGTCC
>JBBTDR010000460.1:0-2003 GCA_038042665.1 Nitrospinota bacterium | reverse complement strand
GGGCGGGCGGGCCGGTGCGGCCCCCGCCCCGGCTTCCTATAAGGGGGGTTCGCGCTGCCGCGGGGGCCCCGTCTCCCCCGCCCGGCCCACCGAGGTCCCGCGCAGTGGCCCGCCGAGCCCGCACCACCCGGAAGCGGATTCTCCTCCACCTCGTCATCCTCTCGGCGGCGCTCGGCCTGGCCCTGGGGGCGGGCTTCTCCTACCTCTACGACTTCCCCGAGCTGGACTACCTCCAGGACTACCGGCCGAGCACCATCACCCGGGTCTACGACCGCGAGGGCCAGCTCATCGGCGAGCTCTATCAGGAGAAGCGCATCCCCATCCCCCTCACCCGCATCCCCCCCCTCCTCCGCCAGGCCTTCCTGGCCATCGAGGACAACCGCTTCTACGAGCACCCGGGCGTCAGCTACCGCGACATCCTCCGCGCCTTCGCCCGGAACCTCATGGAGGGCCGCTACGCCCAGGGGGCCAGCACCATCACCCAGCAGCTGGCCAAGGTCCTCTTCTTGAGCTCCGAGCGCACCCTCACGCGGAAGGTCCGCGAGGCCCTCCTCGCCCTCGAGATCGAGCGCCGCTTCACCAAGGATGAGATCCTCGAGTTCTACCTCAACCAGATCTACCTGGGCAGCGGCGCCTTCGGGGTGGAGGCGGCGGCCCGCATCTACTTCAACAAGACGGCCGGCGAGCTCACCCTCGCCGAGGCCTCCACCCTGGCGGGCCTCCCCAAGGCGCCCTCGCGCTTCAACCCGCGCCTCCACCCTGAGAACGCCCTCCAGCGGCGCCGCCTCGTGCTGCGGCGCATGCAGGAGATGGGCCACATCACCCAGGCTCAGGAGAGGAGCGCGGCCGAGGAGCCCCTGCGGCTCGCCCCGCCCGTCTCGAACATCCACCCCGAGACGGCCTACTTCGTCGAGAACCTCCGCCAGCGGCTCGAGCGCCGCTACGGGCCCGCCCTCTACCGCAGCGGGCTCGAGATCCACACCACCCTCGACCTCAAGCTCCAGCGCGCCGCCCACGAGAGCGTGCTCCGGGGGGTGGACCGGATGAACGCCCTGCGCGGCTTCGCCCCGGCGCCCGCCCGGGCCCTGGACCGCCCCCCGCGCCTGGGGAGCGGCTTCGAGTTCCGGCTGGCCGAGGTGAAGGACCGCATCGCGCGCGGGGTCATCGGGGGCTGGGAGGCCGTGCTGCCCCTCCCGCAGGAGGTGGACCCCGTCTTCCTCCGCGAGGGGGACCCCGTGCTGGGCCGGGTGGTGCAGGTGGACGCCGAGCAGAAGCGCCTCACCCTCGAATGGCAGGAGAGCGTCCAGGGCGCGGTGGTGGCCCTCGACCCGGCCACCGGGGCCATCCGCGCCATGGTGGGGGGCACCAACTTCCGCCGCTATCCCTTCAACCGGGCGGTGCAGGCCCACCGCCAGCCGGGCTCGGCCTTCAAGCCCATCATCATGGGGGCCGCCCTCTCGAACGGCTACACCCCCGCCCACATCCTGCTGGACTCCCCCATCATCCACCGGATGCCGGGGACCCCCAAGGACTGGAAGCCGCGCAACTACACCGACCGCTTCCACGGGCCCGTCACCCTGCGCACCACCCTGGAGCAGTCCCTGAACCTGGCCACCATCCGGCTGCTCGACCAGATCGGCCCCGAGCGGGCCATCGAGTACGCCCGCCGGCTCGGCCTCCGCTCCCCGATGGAGCCCTACCTCTCCCTCGCCCTGGGCGCCTTCGAGGTGACCCCGCTCGACTTCACGGCGGCCTTCGTGCCCTTCGCCCAGGGGGGGGTCTACGCCCGCCCCTACGACCTGGCGAAGGTGACCGACGGGAGCAACCGGCTCCTGGAGGAGAACGTGCCCGTCACCCACCAGGCCATCCCCCCGGAGACGGCCTACCAGATGAAGTCCCTCCTGCACGGGGTGGTGGAGGAGGGGACGGGGCGGGCCGCCCGCGGCCTCCCGGCCTTCGCGGGCGGGAAGACGGGCACGACGAACGAGTACCGCGACGCCTGG
>JBBTDR010000459.1:0-4507 GCA_038042665.1 Nitrospinota bacterium | reverse complement strand
CACCACGTTCAGCTGGCCGTAGCGCCGCAGCATGCCTACCCGCCTCCCCTCCGGGCCGCCCGCCGCCGCTGGTGGCGGCCCAAGCCTTCCATGAAGCGCCGCCGGGCCTCCTCCCGGAACCGCTCGCGGCCGAAGCGCAGGGCCTGGCGGCGGGCAGCCCCGGGGAGGAATTTGGCCTCCTCCGCCTCGAAGCGCAAGACCGCCTGGGCGAGGCCCTCGGCGTCGGGCCGGGTGAAGAAGAGCCCCGTGGGCTCCGCCCCCTCCGGCGGCCGGAAGCCGGGAGGGTAGGCCACCTCCCCCGCGTTCAGCCCCACCACGGTCTCGACGGCGCCCCCCGCCCCATAGGCGATGACGGGCCGCCCGCAGGCCTGGGCCTCCAGGGGGGTGATCCCGAAATCCTCCTCCCCCGGGAAGATGAAGGCCCGGCAGCCGGCGTAGAGGCGGGCGAGGGCCGCGTCGTCCCGCCAGCCGAGGAACTCGACGTTGGGCCCCCCCCGCGCCCGCACCCGCTCGAAGTCCTGGCCCGTCCCGACCACCTTGAGGGGGCGCCCCAGGCGGCGGAAGGCCTCGACCGCGAGGTCCACCCGCTTGTAGGGGGCGAAGGCCGAGACCAGGAGATAATAATCCCCGGGCGCGCCCTCGGGCCGGTAGAGGGCGGTGTCCACGGGGGGATAGACCACGTCGGCCTCCCGGCCGTAGAAGCGGCGCACGCGGCCGGCCACCGTCCAGCTGATGGCCACGAACTCGTCCACCCCGGCGCTCGTCTTGGCGTCCCAGCGGCGCAGCCACCGCATCAGCGGGGGGACGATCCACCGCGCGGGGCCCCGGAGGCGCCCCCCGCCGAAGTAGTCCTCGTAGGCGCCCCAGGCGTAGCGCATCGGGGTGTAGCAGTAGCAGAGGTGGAAGGCTTCCGGGTCCCCGCGCGCCGCCTTGGCCACGCAGTGGCTGCTCGAGAGGATGAAGTCGTAGCCCCTGAGGTCCAGCCGCCGCACCGCGGCGGGCATGAGGGGGAGGAGGTGGCGGTAGCGCCTCTCCACGCCGGGCACATGCTGGAGGAAGCTCGTCACCACCCGCCGCCGCTCGATGACGGGGGAGACCGAGCCCGGCACGTGCAGGAGGGTGAAGAGATCGGCCTCCGGAAAGATTTCGCAGAAGACTTCGAGGCACTTCTCGCCCCCCCGCATCCCGGTGAGCCAGTCGTGCACGATGGCCACCCGCATCAGGCGCCCTCCTTGCGGAGGATGATGACGGCGTAGCGGCACCAGCGCCAAAGGCCGGGGAAGAGGCGGAGCAGGACGGCGTCCACCCCCTCCAGGAAGGCGACGAGGGGCCGCCAGCCCACCTGGCGGCGGACCATCGAGAGAAGCTGATAGCCCCGCACCTCGGCCAGGGGCATCCGGGCCTTGAGCCTCGCCACGTCCGCCAGGCGCAGGGGCCGCTCGTCCGGCGTGCGGTCCTTCCCCCGGTAGGGCACCCGCCGCCGCACGAACTCGAGCACGGGGTTCTCCCCCCAGGGCTCGCTGAAGACCGCCACCCCGCCCGGCCGCAGCACCCGCCTCAGCTCCGCCCCGGCCCGGTCCAGGTCCACGTGGTGGAGGACGGCGTTCCCGTACACGGCGTCGAAGGCGCCGTCCCGGAGGGCCAGGGCCTCCCCCGCCATCTGGGCCAGGTGGAGGGGCACCCCGTTCGCCCGGGCGCGGCGGGCGGTGAGCCGGACGTTGCCCGAGGCGATGTCGAAGGAAACCACCCGCGCCCCCCGCCGGGCGAGGACCACGCTGCTCAGCCCCTCCCCCGCCCCGTAGTCGAGCACCCGCTTGCCCCTCAGATCGCCCAGGAGGGCGAAGGTGTCCCGCACCCACGTTTCATGGTCGAGATAGACCGCGTCCTCGAAGCGCAGCTCCTCCTCGGAGAGCCCCCCCGAGCGCCCGGCGCTCCGCTGCTCGTGGAACTCCCGCTCGCGGCGCACCCGGTCCCCGTTCACCGCCCCTCCCTCCCGGCGCCCGCGAGGGCCTCCCGGTAGGCGGCGAGGGTGCCCGCGGCCAGCTTCTCCCAGGAGAACCGCTTCGCCCGCGCCCGGGCCTTGGCCGAGAGCTCCGCGTGCAGCCGGTCATCGGCGAGGAGGCGCAGCATGGCCTCCCCGAGGGGACCTGGCTTCCCCTCGGGGGTGATGAGCCCGCCCTCCCCCACCACCTCGGGGAGCGACGCCGCGTCCGAGACGATGGGGGGCACCCCGCACCCCATGGCCTCGAGCGGCGGGTAGCCGAAACCCTCGTAGCGCGAGGGGAAGACCAGCGCCCGCGCCGCCCGGTACACCCCCTCCAGGGCCCCGTGGGGCACCTCGCCCAGGAAGACAGCCTCCTCCGCGAGCCCGTGCCGCCCGAGCGCGGCGGCGAGGTCCTTCCGCTCCCCGGTCAGCACCAGCCGGGCGCCCCTCCCCCGCTCCTGGCGCCGCACCCAGGCGAAGGCCTCGAAGAGCACCGGAAGATTCTTGTGCGCCTTGTGGTTGCCCACGTAGAGGAAGAAGGGGGCGCCGCCCAGGGCCGCAACCGCCGGGGGCGGCGGAGGCGGGGCGCCCTCGCCCCATCCAGGGGGGAGGGCGTTGTAGGTCACCCGCACCTTCGAGGGAGGAACCCCCAGGCGGAAGATGAGATCGTGCCGGGTATGCTCCGAGACGGTGAGCACCAGCCGCGCCCGGGCCGCCGTCCGCCAGGCGGCGGCCCAGGCGAGCCACGACGCCGCCCGGAAGCGGAACATCCCGGGGAAGAGCTGGTGGATGAGGTCGTGCACCGTCGCCACCATCGGGGTGCCCCCGAACCAGGGGGCGAAGTAGTGGGGGTGGTGGATGAGGTCCAGGCGCGCGCGGGCGATGGCCCGGGGGAGAGCGGCCTGCTCGGCCAGGGAGTAGGGCCGGGCGGCCGCGGGAAGGGCGCGGAAGTTCGGGCCGGGGAGGTCGTAGCGCCGCGCATCCCCCGGCTGGAGGAAGAGGACGTACTCCGTCCCCCCGTCCAGCCTCGCCAGCCCGCCCAGGAGGTTCCGGAGGTAGGTGCCGATCCCGCTCATGAACAGCATGCGGGCGTCGATGCCTACACGCATCTCCGCACCGCCTGGAAGGCCGCCTCGACGTCCAGATTCGCCATGCAGGAGTGGTGGCCGCACTCCGGGAGGGCGCAGCCCTCGCACTCCACCCGCCGGCGGAGGATCACCACCGGGCCGCCCCGGGGGCCCCACTCGGCGGGGTCGTTCGTCCCGCTGAAGAGGCAGAGCACCGGCACCCCGAGGGCCGCCGCGATGTGGGCGGGCCCCGAGTCGTTGCCGACGAAGAGGTGGCACCCCTTCGCCACCCCCATGAAGGCGCGCAGGCTGGGGAGGCGGCCGCACAAGTCCACCAGGCGGCGGGAGGAGCGCGCCTCGCCCATCGCGGCCAGCACGGCGTCGGCGATGGGCCGGTCCTCCGGCCCGCCCAGGAGGACCGCCCGGGCGGGGAGCTCCGTGGTGATGCGCGCGATGAGGGCCCCGAACTTCTCCGGGGCCCAGCGCTTGGTGGCCATCCCGGCCCCCGGATGGACCCCGACGACGAACTTGGCGTTCGCCGCCCCGTGGGCGTGGAGGATGGCCCGGCCGGCCTCGACCTCCTCCTTCGAGAGGGCGATCGCGGGGTTGAGGGTCTCCTGGGGGCCGAAGCCCGCCGCCTCGACCAGGGCGAGGTTCCCCTCCACCTGATGGCGCCCGGAGGCCTCCCGGAGCTCCGCGTCGAGCAGGAAGCCCAGCCCCGTGATGCCCCGTCCGGCGAGGTAGCGCACGCCGGCGAGCCGCGCCGCCAGGATGTGGCGAAAATCCCCCCTCAGGTCGATGGCCATGTCGTAGGGGCCCCCGGCCCCGCGCGCGCGGCGGCGCAGTAGCCTCGCCAGGGAGAGCACGGAGAGCATCCCCGCCTTGGCGCGGGGCGGCCGGGCGAGCCAGGGCGAGTCGAAGGAGAGGAGCTCCGCCCCCGCCGGCGCCTCCGCGCCCTCGGGGAAGAGCGCCTTCGCCCAGGGCCCCACCACGAGATCGATCCGCGCCCCGGGCAGCGCCCTCCGGAGGGCCTGGAGGACCGGGAGGGAGAACACGACATCGCCCAAGTGGTCGGGCCGGAAGACGAGCACCCGCCGGATCTCGGCGGGCCGCTCCCGCCTCCGGGCGAAGAGGAGACCCCCCGCCTCATCCACCAGGCGAAAAGCGTTGCGGACCCAGGGCTTGCGATAGGCGTAGGGGCGGGGAGGCTTCTTCCCCTTCTCCTCGGGCCGGAGGGGGGCCGGAGGAGGCAGCCGCTCGGGAAGCTCCAAAACGCCCTCGAAGGGCATGAGGCGGGAGGCCAGGGGGCTCGGTCCCCTTTCAGCGTGCATCAGGCTCAGCTTCCTCCCGGGCGGGGCGGCCGCTTCTGGATTCCATACCGGCCCCCGGGCGCCGGGGTGGGGAGGTCACGCCCCGGGCGGGAGCCCAACCGCATTATACCGGGGAGCCAGGGGGG
>JBBTDR010000458.1:0-1018 GCA_038042665.1 Nitrospinota bacterium | reverse complement strand
GTGTTACCCATGTACCCGGTTGCACAGAAAGGCCACCCACCAGGAGAATCCATGCGCGCGCCGGACACGCTGGACCTTCCCTTCCACCTCACCGAGCCCCAGGAGATGCTGCGCCGCACGGTGCGGGCGCTCGCCGAGCGCCACATCGCCCCCCGCGCCGCCGCGATCGACGAGACCGAGGAGTATCCGGAGGACATCTTCCAGCTCCTCAAGGCGCACGATCTGCTGGGCCTCTACGCTCCCCCCGAGTACGGCGGGAGCGGGATGGGCATCCTCGGCACCTGCCTGGCCATCGAGGAGATCGCCCGCTTCTGCTCGAACAGCCCCTTGTTCCTCTCGGTCCACCTCCTGGCCACCCGGCCCATCGCCGTCGGGGGGAGCCCGGAGCAGAAGGAGCGCTACCTGCGGGGCGTTGCCCGGGGGGAGCTGCGGGCCTCCCTCGCCATGACCGAGCCCCACGCGGGCACCGACGTGGCCAACATCCGCACCCGGGCGGCGCGGGAGGGGGGCGAATTCGTCATCCACGGCCAGAAGGCCTTCTGCACGGGCTCCACCCACGCGGACTTCATCGTCGTCGCCGCGAAGACCGACCCGGAGGCGGGCAGCCGGGGCATCTCCCTCTTCATCGTGCCCAAGGGGACGCCCGGGCTGCGCGTCGGGCGCAAGGAGCGGAAGATGGGGATGCGGGGCATCCCCACCTGCGAGGTGCTCCTCGAGGGCTGCCGCGTGCCGGCGGAGAACATGGTCGGGGAGATCCACCAGGGCTTCCGCACCGCCATGCGGGGCTTCAACCAGGCCCGGCCCGTCATTGGGGCCCGGGGGGTGGGGCTCGCCCAGGGCTGCCTGGACTATGCCGCCCGCTACGCCCAGGAGCGGGAGGCCTTCGGCCAGCCCATCGGCCATTTCCAGGCGGTCCAGTTCATGCTGGCCGACATGTTCCTCGGGGTGGAGGCGGCCCGGCTCTTGGGCTGGCGGGCGGCGGCCATGGTGGACGCCGGGTGCGACGGCAAGGAGTGCG
>JBBTDR010000457.1:0-4531 GCA_038042665.1 Nitrospinota bacterium | reverse complement strand
GGGTGCCGGACGACCGGAGCGAGCTGACCGACGAGGTGAGCGTGGGCTGAGCGGCGCCTACCGGCATGTCGAAGTGATCTACCGGCGGCGCCCCGGGAGCGGTCGCGGAGCCATGAGCGGCTCGTCGACCCCGGGGATGCAGGCGGGCACCACGGTCAGGTAGACGCCCGGCGCCAGCTCGGTGACCGCAGACGGCCACCGGGTCGTGCCGGCCCCCGTCCGGGGCCGCGCCCCGCCGTCACCCGCGCTGAGGCAGCCCATGATGGAAGACCCGCGCCTGAGCAAGCACGTCGAGGACTACCTGAAGAACATCTACAAGCTCCAGGCCGAGTCCGCCCCCGTCTCGACCAAGGCCATCGCCGAGCGGATGGACATCTCGCCCGCCTCGGTCACCAGCATGACCCAGAAGCTCCACCAGATGGAGCTCCTCGACTACACCCCCTACAAGGGCGTCACCCTCACCGTGCGGGGGGAGAAGGTGGCTCTCGAGATCATCCGCCACCACCGCCTGCTCGAGCTCTACCTCAACCAGAAGATGGGCATGGAGTGGCACAAGGTGGACGCCGAGGCCGAGGAGCTCGAGCACGTCCTCAGCGAGGAGCTTGAGGCCGCCATGGACCAGGCGCTGGATTTCCCCACCCTCGACCCCCACGGCGACCCCATCCCGGCCAAGGACGGCACCATGGTGAGCGCCGAGGAGAGGGTGCTCACCGAGGTGGAGCCCGGCCGGGCCACCCGGGTGACCCGGGTGCTCCAGGACGACGCCGAGGTGCTCCGCCGCCTGGGCCAGCTCGGCTTCTTCCCCGACGCCTCCCTCGAGGTGCGCCGCCAGGACCCCCTGGCGGGCACCGTCACCGTCCTCCTGGGGGGCAAGAGCATCACCATCGGGCGCGAGATCGCCATCCGCATCTTCGCCGCGAAATAACCACCCTTTATTCTTTTTTTGCCGGTATGGCCCCCGGGCAATATATTGATGAGGTGTGGCCGCTCCCCGCGGCCCCGCCGAGTGGTCCTCCCTGCCGCTCTTCTTCCCAGCGGAAGCCGCCGCTGCCGCCTGGGTGCGGCCTCCGCTCCGAGGGACGAACGATGAGCCCTGTGAACGGGACGAGCGTGAAAGTCCTCCCCACCCGCAACGACCTGCCCGCCACCGTGCGGGGGGACGTGATCGCCCTCCTCCAGCCCGCCCTGGCGGACGCCCTGGACCTCTACACCCAGCTCAAGCAGGCCCACTGGAACATCAAGGGCCCCGGCTTCGTCGCCCTCCACAAGCTCTTCGACGAGATCGCGGGGGAGGCGGAGGGGTGGATGGACGAGCTGGCCGAGCGCATCGTCGAGCTGGGCGGCCTCGCCCGGGGCACGGTGCGGGCGGCGGCCTCCGAGACCCGGCTCCCCGGCTACCCCATCGAGATCACCGCCGAGAGTGACCATCTGGAAGCCGTCGTGAAGGCCCTCTCGGCCTTCGGCGCGGCGGTGCGGGAGGCCATCGGTGCCGCAGCGGAGCTGGGCGACGCCGGCACCGCCGACCTCTTCACCGGCATCTCCCGGGGGGTGGACAAGCGCCTCTGGTTCGCCGAGGCCCACCTCCAGGGCGGAGGCCGCAACCGTCTCCCCTGAGTCACCGCCATTCCGTGCGCCTTTGCGGGGGCGAGGCATGTGCCTCGCCCCTGCGGGTTCCCCATTCCACGAGAGTCTGCGTAGGGGCGTTCCATGGAACGCCCCTACATCGAATCGCCGATCTCCCTCGGGTGGCGGCCTCCCGCCCCTTCATCCGGGCGCCCGCATGGGATATGCTGGCGCCGGTTCCCTGGTTCCAACGCCATCATCGCCTGAGGAGAAGCCATGCCCGCCAAGAAGTTCGACCACCGCTTCCGCGCCACCTACGACAAGGACGTGAAGTGGCAGCAGGACATCGTCCACGACCTCCTCACCCTCCCCAAGGGGGTGAAGGTCAAGATCTTCGCCTACGACCCCGCGATGAAGCGGCTCGACATGAAGGTGAAGTTCCCTCCGGGCTACGTCGAGCCGGCCCACACCCACAAGAGCTGGCACTCCATCCTCGTCACCGGCGGGCGCATGTGCGTGGCGGGCAAGGACCTGCGCCCGGGCGACTACGTCTTCGGCTGGGACACCCCGCACGGCCCCTACGAGTACCCGGACGGCTGCGAGGTCTTCGTCGTCTTCATGGGGGACGGCACCCAGCACATCTGGGAGGAGGCGAAGCACCTGCGCCACAAGACCGTCTGGCGGGCCAAGACCACCGTGGGGAAGAAGGGCGTGAAGCGCGGCCAAACCGCCCGCGAGCGCGCCCTCGCCCGCCTCGGCGCCAAGAAGAAGGCCGCCCCCAAGCGCGGGAGAAGGGCGGCCCGGCGCTGAGCGCGCGGCCCGGCTCATGAGCCTTTTGCGTGTCGCGGTCATCGGGGCGGGGGCCTGGGGCACCGCCCTCGCCGACGTGCTCGCCGAGCGCGGGCACGAGGTCGCCCTCTGGGTGTACGAGAGCGACCTCTGCGCCCGCATGACCGCCACGCGCGAGAACGACCTCTACCTCCCCCGGGCGCGCCTCCAGCCGGGGCTCCGCTTCACCCCCGACCTGGCCGAGGCCGCCGCGGCCGGGCAGGACATGGTCCTCTCCGTCATGCCCAGCCACGTCGTGAGCCCGGTGTGGAAGCGGCTCGCCCCGAGCCTCCACCCCGAGGCCCTCGTGGTGAGCGCCACCAAGGGCATCGAGGAGAAGACCCTCCTCCTGCCCACCCAGATCATCGAAGGATGCCTGCGCGGGGCGGGCGCGGGGGCGCGCCCCCTCGCCGCCCTCTCGGGGCCCTCCTTCGCGCGGGAGGCGGCCGAGCGCAAGCCCACCGCCGTGGCCGCCGCCTCGGCCGAGGAGAGGCTGGCCGAGGCCGTCCAGGGCGCCTTCGCGGGGAGCTGCATCCGCGTCTACACCAGCGCCGACCCCCTGGGGGCCCAGCTCGGCGGAGCCCTCAAGAACGTCGTCGCCCTCGCCGCCGGCATCGCCGACGGCCTCGGGCTGGGCCACAACGCCCGCGCCGCCCTCATCGTCCGGGGGCTGGCCGAGATGGCCCGCCTGGGCGCGGCCATGGGGGGCCAGCCCGACACCTTCGCGGGCCTCGCGGGGCTGGGCGACCTGGTCTTGACCTGCACCGGCGACCTCAGCCGCAACCGCACCGTGGGAATGCGGCTGGGGAAGGGTGAGAAGCTCCCGGACATCCTCGCCTCGATGACCGCCGTGGCCGAGGGGGTGCAGACCGCCCCCGCCGCCGTGGGCCTGGCGGAGCGGCACGGGGCCGAGCTCCCCATCTGCGCCCAGGTGCACGCCGTCCTCTTCGGGGGGAAGGACCCCCGCGAGGCCGTGCGCGAGCTCATGGCCCGGCCCCTCCGGGCCGAGGGGATGTAGGGGGCGAAGGGAAGCCCCCGGGCCGGTTCCACGTAGGGGCGCACGGCCGTGCGCCCCTGCATCACGAGAGAAAGGGTCACGATCCCCCCTTGTTCAAGGGGGGCGAGGAGGAGGGTGGTTTTATCCCTCGATGGAGGGGGGATCTTAAAGGGAGAGAATCATGGCGCAGGGCAAGGTGGTGGGTCTGATCGGCATCGGGCGCATGGGGCTCCCCATCGCCATCCGCTACGCGAAGGCGGGCTGGACCGTCCTCGGGCGGGACATCGCCCCCAAGCAGCAGGCCGCCTTCGCCAAGCTCCGGGGCGCGCGGGTGGCCTCGCTGGCCGAGATCGCGCGCGGGTGCGCTGTCGTCCTCTTCTGCGTCCCCTCCTCGAAGGAGATCGCCGCCTGCCTGAAGGGCAAGGAGGGGGTCCTCGCCAACGCCGGGCGCAAGCTCGTCATCTACGACCTCACCACCTCGGACCCCCTGGAGACGAGGAAGAACGCCAAGCTCGCGGCCAAAGGCGGCCACGCCTACCTCGACGCCGGGATGAGCGGGGGCCCGGGCGGCATCCTGGAGGGCCAGCTCACCCTCATGCTGGGCGGGGACAAGAGAGTCTTCGCGCGCACCCAGAAGGTGCTCGCCCCCTTCACCTCCCATCTCTTCCACCTGGGGGAGGTGGGGACGGGCCACGCCATGAAGCTCTTGAACAACATGGTGCTCCACACCATCTACCTCGCCACCTGCGAGGCCGCCCGCCTGGCCGAGCGGCTGGGGCTCTCGGTCGCCGACATGATCCGCATCTTCAACGTCTCGACCGCCTACAGCTACATCAGCCGCCACCGCTTCCCGAACAACATCCTGAACGGCTCCTGGAACGCCCAGGCCCGCGTTTACAACCCCTGGAAGGACGTGGGCATCGCCGTCCGGCTCGGCCGCAAGCTCAAGAGCCCCATCCCCCACGCCGAGGCGACCTACGCCTTCCTCTCGAAGGCCGTCCGGCGCGGCATGGTCGAGAAGGACTACTCGCTCCTCTACCGCGACTTCGAGAAGATCCAGCGGGTGAGGGCGGGGAAGGGGCGGTAGGAGCGGCCCCCCGTGGCCACCCGTCTTCGCGTGCCCCCTCAAATCTTCCACCTCAG
>JBBTDR010000456.1:0-6977 GCA_038042665.1 Nitrospinota bacterium | reverse complement strand
ACAACTTCGCCGGCTACCTGAAGGTGGACACCTACCTCGTCGAGCAGCTCGACCTCGCGGGCCTGATGCGGAAGCAGAAGGGCAAGGGGAAGGGGAGGGCCAAGGCGGGGAAGCGGAGATGAGGGAAAGGGTTCACGGAAATCGGTTGCCTGGGGATGTCATTCCGAGCGCAGCGAGGAATCTGCGATGGTAGCCGCTGACGAAGATTCCTCGCGCCTCCGATCGCTCGGAATGACATCCTTGTGCGGGAAGGGATGCGTTGATGGGTTTAAAACTTGATTTTTCAACTTTCTTGGTGTTCTTGTTGCCGCCTTTGGAGATGATAATTGCCACGTGCCAATAGAACCAAACTTAGCCGGAACGAGAAGCCCGCTGACCTGGGCACCTGATCCGATCCGTCCCTCGGGATAGCCGGAATTCAATCCATCGGAAGTACGAAGACCTTGGGAACTCTTCCTCCAGTCGCTTTTTGTAGTTACAGCGTGGGAGCAGAAAGACAATGTCCTTGTCCTGAACGTTTATTTTTCTTCTTTTCAGTTTGGTTCGGAGCCTCGGGATTGCTCGCTTGATGATCCGCAGGGCGTTCGGGTCAATGCCCTTTCCACGGATGCGGACTCTAAGTGGCCTATCTACGATATCCACGAGAAAGATACCTTTGTTTTTCAGGCAGTTTAGAAGCTGAATGTATCTTTCCTTGCTAGTCGGCCTCTCACCGAAGTAGTGCCAGAAAATGGTGGATGGCAGGCTTGTATCTTTCCGAATGGGGCGCTTGTTATTCATGGCCCTGGTGGGGGTGGGGAAGTAAAAATAGGTTCGCCCGCTCGGCGGCGGGGCCTCTCCCACCAACAGAGTTCTTATCTTCCGCGGACGATACTTTTTCGATTCTGCGAGATAATTGATTCTGACTTTTTTTGCGTTTCTTTGGGATCCCCTCACCCCCCCACCCCCTTCACCTCCTTCACCGGGTGCGCCCGCCCGAACCCCATCGTCGAGGAGGCGCGGGCCTGGCCCTCTAGCCGAACAGGTGCTCCAGCAATTGCTCGCGGGTGAGGCGGGCATGAGAGGCCACGTCGCCGAGGATGGCGCTCAGGGTTCCGACGCGGAGCGGGTCATGGCGGGGAATGGTGATGTGATGCCCGCCGCCCTCGCGCTTGGTGAGGCGGAGGTGGCTTCCCGTTTGCCGGGTCACTTCGTAGCCGAGCCTGGATAACGCCTGCGCCAAGGCCACCCCCGACAGGTCGCGGGGCAGCCTCAAAGGGCGATCACCTCGTCCCGGACGAAGTGCAGCCGCAGCACCTTGGGCCGTGCCTCGGGCGTCTCGTAATGGCAGCGGACGGCGTCCCGCACGTTCTCGCGCAGGGCGTCGAGGGTTTCCCCCTGGGTGAAGATGCTCTCCCCCACGCCCCGAGCGGTGAAGCCGCCCTCCGGGTCCTCCTCGACGAGAAACACCAGTTCGGTCATGCCGAACCCCCTTGGCCCCGGGCCGGAAAGAGAAACCATGCCGCCCACGCTGCATCATACCATCCGCCGGGCGGCCTTTCCCCCCTACCCCTCCACCTCCCTCTTCTCCCTCCCCGGGTGCGCCTTCCCAAACCCCATCGTCTCCACCGACCCGTCCCTCCTTAAGTCCAGCACCTCGGTTTCGGCCAGGGCGCGGGCGATCATCTCCTCGACGGGGAGGTTCTCCTCGAGCTTGCGCAGGTGGGCGGGCTGGGAGCGGATGGCTGGGTGCTTGGGCACGAAGAGGGAGCAGCAGTCCTGGTCGGGCTCGATGGAGGTCTCGAAGGTGCCCAGCCTCTCGGCCTCGGCCACGATCTCCTCCTTGTCCATCCCGATGAGGGGGCGGAGGACGGGCAGCTCCACCGCCTCCTCGATGGCGGCCAGGTTGGCCAGGGTCTGGCTCGCCACCTGGCCCAGGCTCTCCCCGGTGACGAGGGCCTTGGCCCCCTCGAGCCGGGCGATGCGCTCGGCGATACGCGCCATGAAGCGCCGGTAGAGCACCACGCGCCATTCCGCGGGGGCGGCGAGCACGATCTGCTGCTGCAGGGTCCCGAAGGGCACGAGGTAGAGCCGGGAGCCGAGCTGGTAGGCGTCGAGCGCCCGGGCCAGGTCGCGGGCCTTGTCGGCCGAGGCGCGGCTGAGGTAGGGCGCCCCGTGGAAGTGGACGAACACCACCTCGCAGCCCCGCTTCAGCATCCGCCAGGCGGCCACGGGGGAATCAATCCCCCCCGAGAGGAGGGCGGCCACCCGGCCGCTCATCCCGGTGGGCAGCCCGCCCGGCCCGGGCACCTTCTCCACGTAGAGCAGGGCCTCGGCGGGCAGGGCCTCGATGTGCACCGTGGTGCCCGGGCTGGCGAGGCTCACGGGCAGGCGGCGCTCCGCCTGGACCCGTGCGCCGATCGCGGCGTCCCACTCCCGGCTGCGGATCGGGACGGTGTCGAAGGCCTTGCGGGTGCGCACCCGGAAGGTGGAGACGGGCAGGGGGGCGAGCATGGCCACCGCCGCCTCGGCCGCGGCCTCGACCTCCAGGGGGAGCCGCAGGGCGAGGGAGAAGTTCGCCAGGCCGAAGACGCGCGCGAGGGCTTCCTGCACAAGAGACCAGTCGGCTCCCTCCGGCAGCTCGAGGATGAGCCGCCCGGGGAGCTTGCGCACGGGGCCTGCCCCGAGGGGGGCCGCCGCCAGCTCCACCCGGCGGGCCAGCCGGTTGATGAGGTAGGGCCGGTTTTTCCCCTTGAGGCCGATCTCGTGGTAGTGCAGGAGGACGCAGCGGCTGCCCTCCCGGCCCGGGGTCTCCAGCCTCATGGCGCGCGCTCGAGGCGGACCTCGGTCCCCGGGCGGACCGCCCGGAAGAGGCGGACGTCGCCTTCCACCCGGCCCAGGGGATTCACCGGGCTGGCGGCGCGGGGGGCCTCCCCGGCGCTCGCGGGGGTGGGCCCGAAGAAGATGCAGAAGGCGCCGCCCGGGGGCCAGAAGGCGATCTCGCCCACTTGCATCTCCTCCCGGGCGCCCGGCTCCTGGGGGGCCTGGAGGGGGATCGGGAAGTAGATCTCCTCCCCCCAGGTGTTGGCCTTGCCCGTGACGGGGAGGGCCTCCCACAGCAGGTCGGCGGTTGGCCCCCCGGCGAGCGCGGCCGGCAGGGAGACCTCCCCGGCGCTGATCTGGATCCTGCGGCGCATCGGTGCCTCCCCAGGGAAAAGCCCCTCCGCGGCCTACGATAGACGAGGCGCTCCCGCTTGGAAAGGGGGAGCTTCCGCGCCCTTGACAGCTATTCGGACCCCCCCTAGAGTGCCCTCTCGGCTCGCCTCTTCCAAGGGCAAATGCTGCAATCACCGTGGTTTCCGGGGCCCCCGCGCGGCGGGAGGGAAAATGAACTTCCCGAAGGTCGTCGAGTCGCTGGCCCCCGAGCTGGAGCGCGTCGAGGAGGCGATCCAGGCGAACTTCCGCTCGGACGTCGTCCTCATCCCCGACGTGAGCGGCTACCTCAGCGGCTCGGGGGGCAAGCGCATCCGGCCCATGCTGGTGCTCCTCTGCGCCAAGGCCTGCGGCTACCAGGGCCCCCGGGCCGTCACCCACGGCTGCGTGGTCGAGTACATCCATACCGCCACCCTCCTGCACGACGACGTGGTGGACGGCGCCGAGTTGCGCCGGGGCCGCTCCTCCGCCAACGCCAAGTGGGGCAACGAGGCGAGCGTCCTGGTGGGGGATTTCCTCTTCGCCAAGAGCTTCGCCATGATGGCCGCGGACGGGGAGAGCCGCATCCTCAAGGCCATGGCCGAGGCCTGCACCCTGCTCTCCGAGGGCGAGGTGCTCCAGCTGGTCCACATGTACAACCTGGAGGTCCGCGAGGAGGAGTACCTCGGCATCATCCACCGCAAGACGGCCGCCCTCATCGCCGCGAGCTGCAAGGTGGGGGCCTACCTCGGGGACGCCCAGCCCGGCCACCTGGGCGCCCTGCACCACTTCGGGGTCCAGGTGGGCTACGCCTTCCAGCTCGTGGACGACGCCCTGGACTACGCCGGGGACGAGGGCCGCACCGGCAAGGAGGTGGGCAAGGACCTGCGCGAGGGGAACATCACGCTGCCCCTCATCCGGGTGTTCTCCCAGGCCTCCCCGGCCGAGCGGGAGCGCCTGCGCGAGATCGTGGTGCGCTCGGAGACGGTCGCGCCCGGCGACCTGGCCGACGTGCTCGGGATGATGGACAAGTACAAGGCCGTCCCCTACACCCTCGACCGGGCGCGGGGCTACGTCGAGGCGGGGAAGGCCGCCCTCTCGGTGCTCCCCGACTCCACCCACGTGGACGCCCTGCGCGCCCTGGCCGACTACGTCGTCGACCGCGACGCCTAGGCCCCGCGCCCCTCTCCCCGCGGGGAGAGAGACTCCGGACCGTCCTCCGCATCCCGGGAAGGCCTCAGCGTGAAGGAGCCCCCGCACCGTGCGCGTGAGCGAGCCGCTCATCCTGGCGTCGGGCTCCCCCCGGCGGGCCCAGCTGCTCCGGGAGGCGGGCGTCGCGCTCGAGGTGGCCGAGGCCCCGCCCGAGGTGGAGGAGAGGACCGGGGACGGCCGCTCCCCCGCCGAGGCGGCGGTGGGCCGGGCGCTGGCCAAGGCCCGGTGGGCCTCCGGGCGCCATCCGGGCCGGTGGGTGCTGGCCGCGGACACGGTGGTGGTGCTCGGGGGCGAGGTGCTCGGCAAGCCCGCCGGCGCCGCCGGCGCCCGGCGGATGCTCGGGCGGCTCTCGGGCCGGAGCCACGAGGTGCTCACCGGCTACGCCCTGGTGAACGGGGAGCGGAGGCGCACCGGCTGCGTCCGCACCCTCGTGAGCTTCCGGCGGCTGGACGCGGACGCCATCGCCCGCTACGTCGAGACCGGGGAGCCCCTGGACAAGGCGGGCGCCTACGCCATCCAGGGCATGGGCGGGAGCCTGGTGGACCGCGTGGAGGGGAGCTACACCAACGTGGTGGGGCTCCCCGTGCCCGAGGTGCTCGGCGCGCTGGCCGAGTGCGGCGTCCTGGCGGAATGAAGGAGCCAAGGGGATGCGCTTCGCCGATCGGATGAACCGGCTCAAGACCGAGAGCGCCTTCGTCGTCCTGGCCAAGGCCAAGGAGCTGGAGCGGCTGGGCCGCGACATCATCCACCTGGAGATCGGGGACGCCGACTTCAACACCCCCTCCCTCATCGTGGAGGAGGCCTACGCCCAGATGAAGGCGGGGCAGACCCACTACTGCCCCTCGGCGGGGATGCTGGAGCTGCGGGAGGCCTGCTGCGCCTTCCTCCGCCGGGACGGACGGGGGGACTACCGGCCGGGCGAGATCGTGGTGGGCCCCGGCGGCAAGCCCTTCCTCTACTACGTCATCATGGCCTTCGCGGGGGAGGGGGACGAGGTCATCCACCCCGACCCGGGCTTCCCGGTGTATGAGTCCGTCACCCTCTACGCGGGCGCCCGGGCGGTGCCGCTGCCCATCCTGGAGGAGAAGGACTTCCGCTTCACGGCGGAGGACCTCCGCTCCCGTGTCACCGGCCGCACCCGCCTCCTCATCCTCAACTACCCCCACAACCCCACCGGCGGCACCCTCACCCGGCGGGACCTGGAGGAGATCGCGGAGATCGCCATCGAGCGAGACCTCGTCGTGCTCTCGGACGAGGTGTACGCCCACATGCTCTTCGAGGGGGAGCACGTCTCCATCGGGACGCTGCCGGGGATGCGGGAGCGCACCATCCTCCTCGAGTCTTTCTCCAAGACCTACGCCATGACGGGCTGGCGGCTCGGCTTCGTCGCCTGCCCCGAGCCCATCGCCCAGAAGCTCACCCAGCTCGTCACCAACTCGGTGAGCTGCGTGGCCCCCTTCATGCAGCTCGCGGGGGCCAAGGCCATGCTCGCCGATCAGTCCGAGAGCCGGGCCATGATGGAGGACTACCGGCGGCGTCGTGACCTCTTCATCGCGGGCCTGAACGAGATCAAGGGCCTCTCCTGCAAGTCGCCGGAGGGGGCCTTCTACGCCTTTCCGAACGTGGGCGGGGTCCCGATGAGCGCCGAGCAGTTCGCCGACTATCTCCTGGAGGAGATGGGGGTGGCCACCCTCCCCGGCTCGGCCTTCGGGGCGCACGCCAGCAAGCACCTGCGCATGTGTTTCGCCAACAGCGTCCAGAACCTCGAGCGCGCCGTGGACCGCATCGCCGAGGCCGTCGCCCGGCTGAGGAAATGACCAGGCCGCTCCGGGTCTTCCTCCCCCGGAACTTCCACATGGGCGACTTCGACGCCCTGCGGGCCTTCTGCCGGGTGCGCATGCACCCGGGCGAGCGCCCTCCCTCCCGCGCCGCCTACCTGCGGGCGGTGCGGGACGCCCACGTCCTCGTCGCCATGGTGGAGGACCCGGTGGACGCCGCCCTCATGGACGCGGCGCCCCGCCTCCGCCTCGCCGCCAACTTCGGGGTGGGTTTCGACAACATCGACCTCCCCGCCGCCACCGCGCGCGGCATCCTCGCCACCAACACCCCCGGGGTGGTCGCCCCGCCCACGGCGGAGTGCGCCATCGCCCTCATGCTGGCCGCCGCCCGCCGGGTGGCGGAAGCGGATGCCTTCGTCCGCGCCGGGCGGTGGAAGGCCTGGACGCCCTACCTCCTGGAGGGCAGGGGCCTCGCCGGGCGGGTGCTGGGGGTGGTGGGGCTGGGAGGGATCGGCTCCTCGGTGGCCCGCATGGCCCGGGCCCTGGGGATGACCGTCCGCTACTGGAGCCGCACCCGGCGGAGCCCGGAGCGGGAGGCCGCCCTGGGCGCGCGCTACCGGCCCTTCCGGCGGCTCTTGCAAGAGGCGGACTTCCTCTCCCTTCACGTGGCCCTGAACGCCGGGACCCGGAGCCTCATCGGGGAGGAGGAGCTGGCGGCGATGAAGCCTGGCGCCTTCCTCATCAACACCGCGCGTGGAGCGGTGGTGGACGAGCGCGCCCTGGTGCGCGCCCTGCGGAGCGGCCACCTGGCGGGAG
>JBBTDR010000455.1:0-3941 GCA_038042665.1 Nitrospinota bacterium | reverse complement strand
GCCTGGGCCTGGCCCTCGGGAGGGGGCGGGGGGGAGGCCTGGGCCTCGGGCTTCTTCCCCTCGGGGTCTTCCGCCGCGGTCTTGAGCCGGTCGAGGATGCTCATTCGCTTCCCTCCGCGATACGGATGCGGCGCCGCACGCGGCCCGCTCCAGGAGGCTTACGGTTGCCGGAATTGCACCAGATGATAGTTCTTTTTCCCCTTCCGCAAAAGGACGTATTTGCCGAAGAGGAGATCATTCTGAGACAGGACGGCGCTTTCCTCCCCGGCGCGGCGGTTGTTCACGTAGACGCCCCCGCCCTGGATGTCCTTCCGCGCCATTCCCTTGGAGGAGGAGAGCTTGGTCTCCACTAGGGTGTCCACCAAGGAGAGGGGGAGGGGGGCCTTCCGCTCAGTGTGGGGAATTTCTTCAGCAGCAGCAAGAAGATCGCGTTCTTTAATGTCATCTAATTCACCACCGAAAAGTATTATTGAAGCTCTTTCTGTACTCTTAGCGTTTTCATCACCATGGACAAGAGTGGTTAGGAGTCGAGCGAGAATGCTCTGACCTCCGCGTGCCTCGGGAATTCCCATGTGGGATTTTTCGATTTGCTCAATTTCCTCAACCGGAAGAAAAGAAAAGTAACGCAGGAAACGTCCGACATCCGCATCGCTCGTCTGCATCCAGTACTGGTAGAAGCGGTAGGGGCTGGTGCGCGCCGGGTCGAGCCAGACGTTGCCCGCCTCGGTCTTGCCGAATTTCCTCCCGTCCGAGGTGGTGATGAGGGGGAAGGTGAGGCCGTAGGCGGGCTTCGACCGCACCCGGCGGATCAACTCTATCCCCGCCGTGATGTTCCCCCACTGGTCCGAGCCCCCGATCTGGAGGGCGCAGCCCTCCGCGTCGTGGAGGTAGAGGAAGTCGTAGGCCTGGAGGAGCATGTAGCTGAACTCGGTGTAGGAGATGCCCGCCCCCGCCACGCGGTTCTTCACCGACTCCTTGGCCTCCATGTAGGCCACGGTGAAGTGCTTGCCCACGTCGCGGAGGAAGTCCACGATGGAGAGGGCGCCGATCCAGTCGGCGTTGTTGAGGAGGGCGCAGTCCTCCCCCAGGAAGCGCCGGAGCTGGCCCCGGATGCCCTCGATGTTCCGGGCCAGCGCCTCCCAGCCGAGGAGGTTGCGCTCCTCGCTCTTCCCCGAGGGGTCGCCGATCATGCCCGTCGCCCCCCCCACCACGGCGATGGGCCGGTGGCCCGCCCGCTGGAAGCGCATGAGCCCCACGATGGGCATGAGGCTCCCCACGTGGAGGCTCTCGGAGGTGGGGTCGAAGCCGCAGTAGAGGGTCAGCCCCCCGGCCTCGAGGGCCCGGAGGAACTCGGGCGCCTCCGTGTGGTCGTGTACCAGGCCCCGGGCCTGGAGGTCGCCGAAGAAGGTCATGGGATACATCATCCCCCGTATGGGTCTGTAGGGGCGAGGCATGCCTCGCCCCTACGAGATTCCGTGCGACATATATACCAGGGGAAGGGGGATCGCCCAAGAGGGCAGAAGGTGGATTGGTAGGGGCGGGTTTCAAACCCGCCCCCGCGGATGATGCCGCCTTCAGAGGATTTTCCCCCTCCCGGAGGGAGAGGGGGCAGACCCTGCGGACGGGGCTGGTATTCTGTAGGGGCGTTCAATGGAACGCCCCTACGCAAAACCTGGGCCTCCCCTACGGGATGGTATACTGACGGGAACTTCTTGAGAGGAGGTTTCCCCTTGCACCAGGACGCCAAAGACAAGCCCCGGGCCGCCGAGGTCCAGGGCGTCACCCTGCACCTGAGCCACCCGACCGCTCCGGACCAGGAGTGGATCGGCCAGCGGGAGATCCTCCGCCAGCTCCAGGCCTGCTGGCTCGTCGTAGCCGAGGAGGACCTGCCCCTCGCCCCCCGCATCACGGGCCCCCCGGGCATCGGCAAGACCACCCTCGCCATGGCCGCCGCCCGGGAGCGGGGCCAGGAGCTCTACATCTTCCAGTGCACGGCCGACACCCGGCCCGAGGATTTATTGGTCACCCCCGTCCTCTCCGAGGGGGGGAAGATCGCCTACCACGCCTCCCCGCTTGTCACCGCCATGATCCGGGGCGGGGTGTGCGTGCTGGACGAGGGGAACCGGATGAGCGAGAAGAGCTGGGCCTCGCTCGCGCCCCTCCTCGACCACCGCCGCTACGTCGAGTCCATCGTGGCGGGCATCACCGTGGGCGCTCAGGACGGGTTCCGCTGCTGCGTCACCATGAACGACGACGCCTCCACCTACGAGGTGCCCGACTACATCCTCTCCCGCCTCCAGCCCACCCTCGAGGTGGAGTTCCCGGAGCGGGAGGACGAGCTGGCCATCCTCCGCTACCACCTGCCCTTCGCCCCGGCGGAGATGCTGGCCATCACCGTGGACTTCCTCCAGGAGGCCCACGCGCTGGACCTCGGCTACTCCCCCCGGGACGGCCTCCACATCCTCCAGTACGCCCTGAAGCGCATGGCCCAGGACCCCAAGCACCCCCTCGGCCAGGACGAGGCCTGGCGCGAGTCGCTCCTGAAGGTGCTGGGGGACGAGGCGCTGGACTTGAAGAGCCTCGCCCGGCGCCGCCGCCAGGCCCTGGGGGAGGAGCTGCCCCCGATGGATTTCGGGGACTTCCTCTTCGGCGGCGAGAGCCCCCTCAACCCCGGCCGCGACCGCTGAGCCCATGAGCGGCCCCGGCGAGCCCAGGCGGGCGGGCGGGGAGGACTTCCTCTCCCTCTCCCCGCGGGTCCGGGTCATCCCCGTGGTCCACGCCTCGGGGGACTTCGCCCAGGAGGCCCGCGACCGCCTGCTGCGCCTGGAGCCCGACTGCCTCGCCGTGCCCCTGCCGCCCTCGTTTGAAGAGGCGGTGGAGGCGGGGGTGGAGGCGCTCCCCCGGGTCTCCCTCGCCGCCGCGCGCGAGAGCGGACCTTCCGATTCCAAGGGATGGGAGAGAGACGAGGAGGAAGGGGAGGGCGGAGAAGAGGAAGGCGAGCCCGCCGATCTCCCCGCCTTCAACTATGTGCCCGTCGATCCCTGCCAGGCGGTCATCGCCGCCCTGCGGGCGGCCGTGGGGGAGCGCATCCCCCGCGCCTGGGTGGACATCGAGGTCCCGGCCTATGCGCCCGAGTCCCATCTTCTCCCCGACCCCTACGCCCTGAAGAAAGTGCCCCTCGATGCCTTCGCGGGCGCGCTCCTCACCGCCGCGCCCGCGCCCCTCCCGGGCAGCCAGCGCGAGGCCCGGGTGCGCTGGATGGCCGCGCGGCTCCGCGAGCTGGAGGGGAAGTTCCAGAAGATCGCCTTCCTCTGCCACGCCCTGGACTGGCCCTGGGTGCGCCAGGCCTACCGCGAGGCTTCGCCCGGGTTCCCCAAAAATCTCCGGTTCTTTGGAGGGCCGGCGCCCGAGGGAGAGCCCTCGCCCCCGGGGGTGCGCCTCTACGACGCGGACCCGGAGACCCTGGCCTTCCTCCTGGGGGAGCTGCCCTTCCTCACCGCCCTCTACGAGAAGCGCCGGGAGGAGCTGCGGGGGGACCGCCACCTCTCCCTCGACGGGGTGAAGGAACTCCTCCTCGAAGCGCGCTCGGCCTGGCTCGCGGAGCACGACCCCGCCCAGAACTGGGTCACCCCCCAGCGGCTCCAGATCTTTCTCCAGTACGTGCGCAACCTCACCCTCCAGACCCGCCGCCTCACCCCCGACCTCTTCACCCTGGTGGTGGCCGCCAAGCAGTGCGCCGGGGACGCCTTCGCCCTCGCCCTCGCCGAGACGGCGCGCAGATACCCCTATCAGACGGATGACACCACCCCCCCTTCTCCCCCTCTTGAACAAGGGGGGGATGGGGGGGGTGAGCCTTCTTGGGGGGAAGGGGGGGGTAGGTCACCCTACGGCGCGGGGAGAAAGGGGGGCGGGTTCTCGGATGAAGATGAGGGGAGCTGGGT
>JBBTDR010000454.1:4627-4834 GCA_038042665.1 Nitrospinota bacterium | reverse complement strand
CACGGACAAGTTTTCCGGCCAGCCGAAAGGGTTCTGCTTTGTTGAAATGCCGAATCAGGCGGAGGCGGAAGCCGCCATCAAGGCCCTGGACGGCCAGCCGCTGAAGGGAAGAAACCTCAAGGTCAATCCGGCCCGGCCGAAGGAGGAGCGGCCCAAGCGCAGGCCGAGATATTGACGCGTCCGGGCCGGGCGGCCCCCCCCGGGGGG
>JBBTDR010000454.1:0-4617 GCA_038042665.1 Nitrospinota bacterium | reverse complement strand
TCGGGGGCGGGCCTCCTGGGATGAGCCCCGTGGCGGGGGGGGGAAATTCAGAATCTCGGCGGGCCGATCCTTTCCCCTCGCCAGGCGGCTCCTTTCTTCCCTTCTTTTGAAGAAGGCCCCATCCCCCGGGAGTCCCCCCCCATGCAGCTCCTGACGATCTCCTCCGCCCCGCCGCCCAGGCCGGAGCGGTGGGCCCTCCTGGCCCACGGCTTCCGGCCCTTCTTCCTGCTGGCGAGCGGCTACGGCTCGCTCTTCCTCCTGATCTGGCTCGTCATCCACGCCGGCGGCGCGCCCCACCCGGCCCGGCTCTCCCCCGTCCTCTGGCACGGGCACGAGATGGTGTTCGGCTTCGCCATGGCGGCGGTGTGCGGCTTCCTCCTCTCGGCCTCGGCCACCTGGAGCAACGCGGCCGCGGCAAGGGGCTGGCGGCTCGGCCTGGCGGCGGGGGCCTGGGCGGCGGGGCGGGCCGCCATGTGGCTCTCGGGCCTCCTGCCGCCCGCCCTGGTGGCGGCGATCGATCTCCTTCTGGTCCCCCTCCTCGCGTGGACGCTGCTCCCCGTCATGCTCGCCAAGGGCGCGCGCCACCACCTGATGCTCCTGCCCGCGCTCGCCCTCTTCTTTCTCGCCAACCTCCTGGTCCACCTGGAGGCGCTGGGCCTCGCCCCGGGCTGGGGGAGGCGGGGGCTCGCCCTCGGGGTGAACCTCCTGGCGCTCCTGATCACCCTCTTCATCGGGCGGATCGCCCCCACCTTCCTCCACCTGGCCCGGCTGGGCGGCGGGATGCGGCCCCAGCCCCCGGCGCGGCCCTGGCTGGAGATGCTGGCGGCGGGCTCGGTGGCGCTCTTCCTCCTGGGGGACTTGTTCGACCCCGAGGCGCGGTGGGTGGGAGCGGTGGCCATTCTCGCGGCGGGGATCGCGGCCGGGCGGATGATCGCGTGGCGCGCGGGCGCGGAGCTGCGCAAGCCCTTCATCTTCTTCCTGCACCTGGGCTACGCCTGGGTGGCGGCGGCCCTGGCGCTCACGGGCTGGGCCTACTGGGGCGGACCCCTCCCGGCCGAGAGCGCCCTCCACGCCATGACGGCGGGCGGGGTCGCCACCATGATCCTTACGGTGATGTCCATCGTGGGGCTGCTGCACACGGGCAGGCCGCCCGAGTTCCCGATCGCCGTGACGCTGGCGGTGCCGCTCCTCTCGGCGGCGGCCCTCCTGCGCGTCGCCGCGCCCGTGGCCTTCACCGAGGGCTACGGGACGGCGCTGTCTGCGGCGGGAATCTTATGGGCCGCCGCGATGGGGACCTACGCCGTGGCCTACTGGCCCATCCTCACCAAGCCCCGGCCGGACGGGCTGCCGGGGTAGGGGGCAACCCCCGCGCCCCCCTGCACACCAAGATGCTGCCCCGCGTCACCCACATCGCGGGGTTCGATAGATGGGGGCGGGGGCGCACATCCTGAAGGTGAGCCCGGAGGAAGCGGCGGGGAGGCTGAGAAAAGACAGTCACACCCCACAAAAAGCATAAATTTTACGAATTATAGACGTTTTTTGTTGTTTTCTAAGGTTATTTGTAATTTATATTGATTCTTAGTCCAATATGCCATATATTTATCGATGCACTCGTTAAATTAGCTGTTTGGCAGGGATAACCATGGCATTAAGCAAAGAAGATCAGACCAGATTAGACCATGCGGCAAGCATCGCCTTTACTCCCGCTGCTCCCATTAATGCAAGAAACCTATTTGCTGGCAGGAAAGAACAGGTTCGACAGGTGATCGATGCCATCAATCAAGTTGGCCAGCACGCCATAGTTTTTGGCGAACGCGGGGTAGGGAAAACTTCGTTATCAAACGTCCTAAAATACTTGCTGGAAGACCAAAGAATCAGCTATCCGATCTTTGCGCCACACATCATTTGTGACGGCACCGACAATTTTCACACGGCGTGGATTAAAGCGTTTAAAACGATCCGGGAGATGGGAGAGGATCGGAAAATAAAACTGCCGCGCATTCCCATCCTAGAAGCCATCGAACAGGCAAGCGAACTATTTCCCCCCGAAATTGAACTGACTCCGGACACGATCAGAAGAAATCTTTCCCTTGTTGGCGAAAATATTTTCCTCATCGTGATAATCGATGAGTTTGACAGAATTAACGACCCGGACAACCAGCGCCTTTTCGCTGATACGATTAAAGCACTGTCGGACCGCGCGGTATATGTAACCGTGATTTTGGTTGGAGTGGCTGACAGTGTTGACCAATTAATAAAAGAACACCAATCCGTCGAAAGGGCGTTAATGCAGGTCCAGCTTCCAAGGATGTCCGAAGATGAAATTCACGAAATAATTTATAAGGGGCTCGAACGACTAGATGAAATGAAAATTGACCGGGCTGCCCTGGCCCAAATATCACTTCTGGCAAAAGGATTGCCCGTTTACGCACACTTGCTGGGACTTCACTCCGCACGGGAGGCGATCGATCGGGGAGATCTGAAAGTTGAGTTGGCGGACGTTATGGGTGGGCTTGAAAATGCGCTCAAACAAGCCCAGCAATCGACTCGTAGCGCCTACCACAAAGCCACCATGAGCCAACGAAGCGATAGCCTGCATCGTGAAGTTCTGCTGGCCTGTGCCATGGCCAAAACTGATGAACTCGGTTATTTTTCAGCCACTGATGTCAGGGGTCCGTTGAGCCAGATAAAAGGAAAGCCATACGACACCCCGAATTTCGCGAAACACCTCGCTCATTTTTGCGAAGAGGATCGGGGGCCTATCCTTGAAAAAGTCAGGTTTAAATATCGCTTCATAAATCCCTTGATGCAGCCTTATATCGTCATGGACGGATTCGCCAAGGGACTTATAAAAACCGTTTGACCCTATTGTCACTCCCTCAACACATGAACCTCCCCCCGTTCACGTCGAGCGTCACGCCGGTGATGTAGGAGGCGCCGGGGGTGGAGAGGTACCAGATGGCGTCGGCGATCTCGGCGGCCTCGCCCGCGCGCTTCATGGGGATCTGGGCGTAGATCTGGGGGAGCCGGTCCTTGTGGAGCTCGGCCACCCGGGGGGAGAGCACGAGGCCAGGCGCGACGGCGTTCACGGTGACCCCGTGGGGCGCGAGCTCGACGGCGAGCCGGCGGGTGAGGCCCAGCACCCCCGCCTTGGCGGCGCTGTAGGGGAGGGAGGTCTCGAGGACGCCCTCGCGCCCGGCCTGGGAGGAGATGTTGACGATCCTCCCGTAGCCCGCCCGCTTCATGTGGGGGGCGGCCTGCTGGGCGCAGAGGAAGGCGCTCTTCAGGTTCCAGTCCACGAGGCGGTCCCACTCCGCCTCGGCCAGCTCCTCCAGGGGGTCGGTGAAGGTGAAGCCCCCGGCGCCGTTCACCAGGATCTCGACCTTCCCCCACGTCGAGAGGACCTGGGCGACGGCCCGCTCGGCGTCGGCCTTCGAGCCCGCGTCGGCCTGGACGAAGAGCGCCTCTGCGCCCAGCTCCCGGGCCCTCTCCGCGGCGGCCCCGCCCCGGCCCGGGTCGAAGTCCACGACGGCGACCCTGGCCCCCGCCCCCGCGAAGCGCTCCACCACGGCCAGGCCGATGCCCGCGCCGCCCGCCGTCACCACCGCCACGTGCCCCCGGATGGAGGACCGATCGGTCATCGGGTTTCCTTTCCTGTCCACGTCACACGGGCCATAAACCCGTAGGGGCGAGGCATGCCTCGCCCCTACAGATAAACCGAACCAACGGCGGGCTTTCCCCCCTACGCCTTCTCTTCCAGGAACCCTTCGAGGGCCTCGCGCACGTAGGCCGGGCCGCGCCCCTCGCGGAGGAGGAGGAGCCCCTCCAGCAGGGTCTCGAGCTTGCGCCGCTCGCGCTCGCTGCGGGTGCGGCTGCGCCGCCGGAGCATGCGCTCGACCTCGTCGAGGTCGCTCCCCTCCAGCGCCCAGCGGATGCCCCGCTCCAGGAGGGGGTGGGGGAGGGATTCCAGCCCCTGCTCCAGCGCCCCCAGTCCCTCCCGCCGGGCGCGGGCGGCCAGGGCGCAGCCCACCCGGATGAGGTCGTTCGCGGCCTGGGCCGAGGGGGTGAGCCTCACCTCGGGCAGGCGCTCGAAGTCGGCCTCGCCCTCGGGGAGGAAGGAGACGAGCCGGGCCCGGGTGCGCTCCTCGTCCTCGCCCTCCAGGATGGAGAGCACGGCCTCGACCGCGATCTCCGAGTTGCGCTCCTGGGCGTGGAGATGGGCGTCCACCTGGCGGCCCAGGACGGTCTCGATCTCCTCGACGGGGAGCTGGTCCACCGCCATGCGCAGGCCGGCGGCGAGGACGCCCTCGGGCACGCGCTCGAGCACCGGCTCGAGGGAGATGAGGCCATGCTCCCGCCCGCGCCCCGCCAGGGCGGCGGCGAGGGCGATGACCTCCGCAGCCCCGCTCTCGGCCGGGTTGAACCCGGCGACGCACTGCTCGATCTCCCGGTCGAGGGGGGGCAGGGCGTCGTCGGCGGGGCCGTCGAAGGAGATCTCCCCGCGCTCCTCGAGGTCGTAGGCCACCTCCATCATGGCGTGCTGGGCCTCGACGCAATCCTCGGGCGCGGCGGCGGCCCCGTCCTCCATCTCCTCGCGCAGGGCCGCCGCCGTCCGGG
>JBBTDR010000453.1:0-3146 GCA_038042665.1 Nitrospinota bacterium | reverse complement strand
GGGTCGCGACATAGAGGTTCACCAGGCCCACGAAGATCCCCAGCCCGATGATGGTGCCCACCAGCTTCTGGATGGGGAGCCGGAGCGGCTGGCGCTCCTCGCGGCCCAGGTTGATGAGCATCACGACGAAGAGGAAGAGCATCATGACCGCGCCGGCGTAGACGATCACCTGCACGACCGCGATGAACTGGGCGTTCAGCGAGAGGTAGAGCCCCGCCAGCCCCAGGAAGGTCACCACGAGGCTGAGGACGCTGTAGAGCGGGTTCGGCAGGGCCACCACCGCCACCGCGCCGGCCACGGTCAGGAAGGCGAGGAAGTAGAAGAAGATCAGGCCCGCCACCGGCGACCTCTCTTTCCCGGGCGGCGCCCCGCCCCGCCCCGCGCCCTACACATAGGTGAGGAGCTTCTTCTCGTCGTAGCGGGCCTTGAGCTCAGGGTAGTCCTCCGTCCGCCTCACGAGGAGGTTCTGCTTCGTGTAGAGGAACTTGCCGCGGTGGTCCTGGCAGAACTCGTATTCGTTGCCGAGCACGATGGCCCCCACCGGGCAGGCCTCCTCGCAGTAGCCGCAGAAGATGCACCGCAGCTCGTTGATCTCGTAGATGCTGGCGTAGCGCTCGCCCTTGGAGGTGGGCCGGGCCGGGTCGTTCTCGGCCGACTCGACGAAGATGCAGTCCACCGGGCAGGCCGCCGAACAGAGCTTGCAGCCCACGCAGCGCTCCAGGCCGTCCTCCCACCGCAGGAGCTTGTGGAGCCCCCGGTAGCCCTTGGGCATGGGCTCGCGCTCCTCCGGGTACTGGACCGTCACCCGGCTCCGCCACGAGTGCTTGAGCGTCACCCAGAGCCCGCGCACGATCTCGGCCAGCATCGCCTCTCCCTCCGTTTGCCCCCGCCCCAAGCGGCTTGCCGCTTGAAGTCCGATAGGGCGGCGGCTCAGCCCAGCAGCGCCATCACCCCCGCCGTCGCCACCACGTTCAGGATGGCGAGCGGCAGGAGCACCTTCCACCCGAAATCCATCAGCTGGTCGTAGCGGAGCCGGGGGGTGGTGGCCCGCACCCACATGAAGAAGAACATGAAGGCCAGCACCTTGATCAGGAACCAGGCGATCGGCGGCAGGAAGGGCCCCCGCCAGCCGCCCAGGAAGAACGTCGCCGCCACCGCCGAGAAGGTAATCATGTTGCAGTACTCGGCCAGGAAGTACAGGGCGAAGTGCATGCTGCTGTACTCGGTGTGGAAACCGCCCGTCAGCTCGCTCTCGGCCTCGGGCAGGTCGAAGGGAGCCCGGTTCGTCTCGGCCAGCATGCAGACGAGGAAGATGAGAAAGCCCAGCGGCTGGATCAGGATGAAGGGGTAGCCCGCCTGGGCGTCCACGACGGCCTTGAGGCTCAGGCTCCCCGTGGCGAGCACCACCCCCAGGAGCGACATCCCCATCGAGAGCTCGTAGCTGATGAGCTGGGCCGCCGAGCGCAGCCCGCCCAGCAGGGGGTACTTGCTGTTCGAGGCCCAGGCCCCGAGCACGATGCCGTACACCCCGATCCCCGCCAGGGCGAAGATGTAGAGGACCCCCACGTTCACGTCCGCCACCACCAGGTCCACCTTGCGCCCGAAGAGGGTGACCGAGTCGCCGAAGGGCACGACCGCGATGGCCGCCATCGCGGGCACCAGGGAGATCACCGGGGCCACGACGAAGATCACCTTGTCCGCCCGCGCCGGGACGACCGTCTCCTTGAACAGGAGCTTGATCCCGTCCGCGATGGGCTGGAGGAGCCCCGCCGGGCCCACCCGGTTCGGGCCATAGCGCACCTGCATCAGGGCGAGCACCCGCCGCTCCGCCCAGGTCATATAGGCGGCGAGCAGGAGGAGCGCCCCGAAGACGGCCACCACCTTCACCAGGACGAGGGCAAGATCGGCCATCCTCAGCCTCCCACTTCCACCCGGGGGGACGCCGCGGCGGACCGCACCCGCACCGGGATCCCGCCCCTCGCCGCGCTGGCGGGCAGACTGCCGCCCAGGGCGGCCAGGTAGCCCTCGGGCGCCTGGGCCAGTCCCACGGGGAGGGAGCCGTCCACCCGCACGGGCAGGCGGAGGCTCGCCCCGCTCAGTTCGAGATCGGCCTCGCCGCCCTCCCCCACGCCGATGCGGTCGGCGTCGGGCGGAGAGAGGCGCAGCGCGGCCCGGGGCATGCTCCGCAGGTGGGCCGCCGAGGCCACCTGGCTCCCCGAGAGCCAGAGGGCGGGCGCGAGGAGGAGGCGCAGCCCCCCGGCGGGGGCCCCGGCCGGGGGAAGGGACGCGGCCTGGAAGCGGCCCCCGCGCCCGCGGGCCAGCTGGACGCCCTCCTCCGGGAGGCGGGCGAAGAGCCCAGCGTAGTCCGCGCAGAGCTGGCGCGCCTGGAGGCGGATGCGGTCCAGGGCGTGGGCCTTCATCGGGGACTCCATCGCCCGGCCGAGGTCGCTGAGCACCCGCCAGGGCTCCCGCGCCTCGCCCACGGGCTTGATGGCCCGGCGCAGCCGCTGCACCCGCCGCTCGAGGCTGGTGACGCTCCCCTCCTCCTCATAGAGCGTGGTGGCGGGGAGGACGACGTCGGCGTGGGCGAGGCTCGCGTTCACGTGGGAGGCGTGGAGGACGACGAACTCGGCGGCCTCCAGCGCCTGCCGCACCCGGGCGCCGTCCGGATGCTCGGCGGCGGGATCGCAGTTCAGGAGGTAGAGCGCGCGCACCCTCTTCCCGGCCAGGGCGGCCCAGATGCCCTCGGCGTCCAGGCCCGGCGCCTCGCTCAGGGGCCGGCCCCAGACCTCCTGGCAGGCCGCGCGGGCCGCGCTGTCGGAGAGCCGCTTCCCGCCCGGCAGCAGCCCGGGGTGGAGCCCCATGTCGAGCGCCCCCTGGAGGTTGGGCCCCGCCGAGGCGAAGAGGAGCCCCGCCCGGAGGAGGAGGGCCAGGTCGATCGCCTCGGAGGCCGCCGCCGCGTCCTGGACGCCGGGGCCCACGAGGACGGCCACCTCCCCCTCCTCGGGACGCAGGGCGCGCGCGGCCTCCTCGACCGCCCGGGGGTCGAGGCCGGCCTCCCGGCAGAGCGCGCCGAGGTCGGCGGAGGCCAGGGCCTGGGCGTAGGCCCCCGCGCCGTCGCCCGCGGGCGCGGCGCCCCCCCCGGC
>JBBTDR010000452.1:0-3326 GCA_038042665.1 Nitrospinota bacterium | reverse complement strand
CTAACTAGCCTCCTAAGTCCAAGAAGGTCGTTCAGTCGATGCGGTGCGCGCGCGGACGCCGCAAGGCGAGCCCTCACCCCAGCCCTCTCCCAAGGGGAGAGGGAGGAGCATGCTTTCGCCCCAGCGGATCACCCTCTCCCTCCGGGAGAGGGTAGGGTGAGGGGAAGCCGCTGCCGTGCAAGCCATGGCTCGGACAACGAGATGAGATCCCGCCGCACCCCGGTCCCTCACCCCGTCAGCCGCTTGGCCACCACGAGGCGGAGGATCTCGTTCGTCCCCTCGTAGATCTGGGCCGCCTTGGCCGCCCGGTAGTAGCGCTCCACGGGCGAGTCGCGCAGGTAGCCGCTCCCCCCGTGGATCTGCACCGCCTCATCGGCCGCCCGCTGGGCGGCGTCGCTGGCGAAGACCTTGGCCATGGCGGCCTCGGCCGTGAAGTCCTCCCCCGCCGCCTTCAGCCGCGCCGCCTTGAGCACGAGCAGCCGCCCCGCCTCGACCGCCACCGCCATGTCGGCCAGCTTGGCCTGGACGAGCTGGTGGCGGCTGATCGGAACCCCGAAGGCGACCCGCTCCCGCGCGAACGCAACCGAAGCCTCGAGGCAGGCCCGGGCGTAGCCCACCCCCTGGGCCCCGACCTGGACGCGGCCCCCGTCCAGCGCCTGCATGGCGAGGGCGAAGCCCCCGCCCTCCTCCCCCAGGAGGCTCTCGGCGGGGAGCTCCAGCCCCTCGAAGCGAAGCTCCCCGAGGGAGCTCCCGCCCGCCCCCATCTTCTCCTCCACCCTCACCACCTCGAAGCCGGGGCGGTCCGTCCCGGCGATGAAGGCGCCGAGGCCCCGGTGGCCCTTGCCCTTGTCCGTCGCCGCGATGAGGACGCACAGGCCCGCCTCCCGGGCGTTGGTGATGAAGCGCTTCCCGCCCTGGATGCGCCAGCCGCCCGCCGTGCGCGTGGCCGTGGTGGCGAGGGCGGCGGCGTCCGAGCCCGCCCCCGGCTCGGTCAGGGCGAAGCAGCCGAGCACCCCCCCCTCGGTCAGGGCGGGAAGATGGGCGCGGCGCTGGGCCTCGGTGCCGTGGCGGTGGATGGGCTCGCAGACAAGGGAGTGGTGGGCCGCCCAGATGACGCTGGTGGAGGGGCACGTGGCGGCGAGCTCCTCCATGGCGAGGGCGGCCGAGACGGCGTCCGCCCCCCCGCCCCCGTACTCATTCGGGATGCCGAGGCCGAGGAGCCCCATCCCCGCCATGCCGCGGATCACCTCCTCCGGGAAGCAGCCCCGGTCGGTCTCGGCGGCGCGGGGCGCGGCCTCGCGCCGGCAGAACTCCCGCGCCGCGCGGCGCACGAGGAGCTGCTCCTCCGTCAGCGGCCACCCATCCGGCATGGCGCCCTCCGTGTCAGAACAACGGCCGCCGGGTCCGCAGGGGCGGCCGGCCGGTCGCCCCTACAGGATGACAAACCAACTGTGCCCTACCCCCCCTTGCCGACCGGCCCGCCCGGGGGCAAGATAGACACGTTCCGGCAGGCCCTCTCTCTCTTTGGCGCGCGGCTCCCCCCCGAAGGAGAACCCCCCATGCCCGAAACCCAGAAGCTCCCCGTCCTCGGGGGGAGCGAGGTCCTCCAAAAGCTCGAGGCCCTGCGCCGGAAGCAGGAGGTCCGGTACTACGCATTCTACTCCAGCCAGCTCGGGGGGGTGGTGACCGACCCGGCCCTCATGATCGTCCCCTTCGACGACCACATGGTCCACCGGGGGCACGGCATCTTCGACACGGCCGCCATCGTCGAGGGGAAGATCTACGACCTCGACGCCCACCTCGACCGCTTCATGCGCTCGGCCCAGGCCACGAAGCTCCAGGTGGCGCCGGGCCGCGGGGAGATGCGGCGCATCATCATCCAGACGGCCGCCGCCTCGGGGGCGCGGGAGGGCTCCATCCGCTACTGGCTCTCCTCCGGCGCGGGGAGCTTCGAGCTCGGCCCCGTGAAGGGCGGCGAGCCGGGCTTCTTCGTCATGATCTTCGCCGGGCTCTCCTACCCCGAGAGCTACTACACCCAGGGCATGCGGGTGATGACCACCACCTGCCCCATCAAGCCCCCCCTCTACGCCACGACCAAGAGCACCAACTACCTCCCCAACGTCCTCATGCAGATGGAGGCCCGGGAGAAGGGTCTCGACAACGGGGTCTTCGTGGACGGGAACGGGAACGTGGGCGAGGGCTCGAACATGAACGTGGCCTTCGTGACGCGGGAGGGCGCCTTCCTCCACCCGCGCTTCGACCACATCCTCTCGGGCTGCACCTCGGTGCGCCTCCTGGAGCTCATGCCCGGCCTGGTGAAGAAGGGGGTGGTCCGGGACTTCCAGGTGAGGGACATCCCCCTGGCCGAGGCCAAGGGGAGCGCCGAGATGATGTTCATCGGCAGCTCCATCAACGTCGCCCCCATCGTCGAGTGGGACGGCCAGAAGATCGGCGAAGGCCGGCCCGGCCCGGTCGCCAAGGCGCTGCTCGGGGTGCTGAAAGAGGACATGCGGTCGGCGAGGGAGAGGCTGATCGAGGTGCCGTATTGAGGGAAAGTGCCGGCTGATGGCGTTCGGCCCCCGAACAAATCGAAGGTAAAGGGTTGTCCGATCGAGATGCCGTATGGAGGGCGTAGGGGTGAGGCATGCCTCGCCCTACAACCATCCCACAGGTTAACCTATAGCTGTGGCGTTACCTGAAGGTTGTCATCCTGAGCGAAGCGAAGGATCTCGGTTCGGTTGGTTCCGCAAATCCACACCGAGATCCTTCGGTCGCTGCGCTCCCTCAGGATGACACCTTTGTTTCTCGCTCACGGAGCATGATGATGAATGACAAGGACAAACAGATCAGGTTCCAAGTCGCACTGGAAAATCTCAAGGATGTGACCCGAGATATTATGAATTCAAACGGAACTGATGACCTAGCGGATTTTTTCAGGAAAGCCTACGCAAGAGAATTTCCCCCAGATGAGTTGGACAGGCTCAGTCGAGCCCTTTTCGAAGTAAAAAAACCATTTTGGACAAATAGGCCCGGGATAATTGAGATTGATCTAGACGACTCGGATGAAATTCTCGTGAAACTGTTTAGCATGATGCCGGCAAAGTGGATTGGAAAAGATTCTCTTTATTTCGAAATGCTGCAAGACGAAGAAATTTTTGATCCACACGCTTTTCAATTTGATTATCTAACCAGGCTTGATGAACTGACTGGTCTAATCTTAAAAACCCGTCCATCTGCGAGAGTTCAAATAGCCTTGGGTGAGGCGAGAGAGAGTTATTACCGGGAGCGGTAAATGATTGACACCTCTCACGAGGCGGCGTAGCGGA
>JBBTDR010000451.1:0-2776 GCA_038042665.1 Nitrospinota bacterium | reverse complement strand
CCCCCTGGCTGGCCGGCGGGGTGGTCTCGGGCATCGCGGGCTACGGCAACTGCATGGGCGTCCCCACCGTGGGCGGGGAGACCTGGTTCCACCCCTGCTACAACGGCAACATCCTCGTGAACGTGATGTGCCTGGGCACCCTCCGGGCGGGGGCCATCTTCCGCGGCACGGCCTCGGGGGCCGGCAACCCCGTCATCTACGTCGGGGCGGCGACCGGCCGGGACGGCATCCACGGGGCCTCGATGGCCTCGGCGGGCTTCGACGAGCGGGCCCTCGAGAAGCGTCCCACCGTCCAGGTGGGCGATCCCTTCCGGGAGAAACTCCTGCTCGAAGCCTGCCTCGAGCTCATGAAGCGGGGGGCCGTCGTCGGCATCCAGGACATGGGCGCGGCGGGGCTCACCTCCTCCTCGGCCGAGATGGCCGGGCGGGCGGGCACGGGGCTCCTCCTCCGGCTCGACGCCGTCCCCCGCCGGGAGGAGGGCATGAACCCCTACGAGCTCATGCTCTCCGAGAGCCAGGAGCGGATGCTCCTCGTCGCCCAGCGCGGGCGCGAGGGCGAGGTGCGCGAGATCTTCGAGCGCTGGGACCTCCCCATGGCCGTCGTGGGCGAGGTGACCGGGGACGGGCGCCTGCGGGTGGAGTTCGAGGGAGGGACGGTGGCCGACCTCCCCGTGGACGCTCTCACCGGCGCCGCCCCGGCCTATGAAAGGCCCCTCGAGGCAGGGCGGGGGCTCCCCTCGGCCGACCCCCTCCCGACCCTGCCCGAGGAGCAGGACCTCGGCCCCGCCCTCCTCTCCCTCCTCGCCCATCCCAACCAGGGGCTCAAGAAGCCCATCTGGCGCCAGTACGACCACATGGTGCGCACCAACACCCTCGCCCCGCCGGGCGGGGACGCCGCCGTGCTCCGCCTCAAGGGCACCGCCAAGGCCGTCGCCCTCGCCACGGACGGCAACGCCCGCTACTGCATGCTGGACCCCCGCGCGGGCGGGATGCTGGCCGTGGCCGAGGCCGCCCGCAACGTGAGCTGCGCGGGGGCGCTCCCCATCGCCATGACGAACTGCCTCAACTTCGGCAACCCCGAGCGCCCCGCCGTCATGGCGCAGTTCGCGGCCGCCATCGAGGGCATGTCCGAGGCCTGCCGGGCGCTCGGGGTGCCCGTCGTCAGCGGGAACGTAAGCTTCTATAATGAGACCCAGGGGGCGGACATCTACCCGACGCCCATCGTGGGCATGGTGGGCCTCCTCGAGGACGCCGGGAGGAGGGCCGGGCACGGCTTCCTGCGGGAGGGAGATCTCCTCTTCCTCCTCCACCCGGCCGGCGAGAACCCCCTCCCCCGGGGCGGGGCCCACGAGTACGTTTGGATACGCTGCGGCCGAGAGGGCGGCCAGGCGCCCGCCCTCTCCCTCCCGGCCGAGGTGGCCGTCCAGGCGCTGTGCCGCGAAGGGATCGCGGCGGGCTTCATCCGCTCGGCCCACGACCTCTCGGAGGGGGGCCTGGGCCTGGCCCTGGCGGAGAGCTGCCTGGCCTCGCCCGGTTCCCGGCTGGGGGCGCGGGTGCGCCTGCCGGAGGGGCCCGGGCGGGCGGACGGAAGGCTCTTCGGGGAGGCCGCCTCGCGCATCCTGATCTCGGCCCCTCCCGAGGCCGAGGGCTGGCTGCGGGAGGCCGCCGGGCGCGGCGGGGCGGGCCTCACGCTGCTGGGCGTGGCCTCCGGCTCCCGCCTCCGGGTGGAGGCGCCGGACGGCTTCCCCCTGATGGAGGTGGAGATGACCGCCCTCGAGGCCGCATGGCGCGGCGCCCTGGACGAGGTCTTGGGCCGATGACCCCCTTCGACGACCATCCGCGCGAGGCATGCGCCGTCTTCGGGATTCACGGCCACCCCGAGGCGGCCAACCTCACCTACCTGGGGCTCTACGCCCTCCAGCACCGCGGCCAGGAGAGCTCGGGCATCGTGGCCTCGGACGGCGAACGGGTCCACAACGAGGTGGGGATGGGCCTCGTGGCGGACATCTTCACCGAGGCGCGCCTGGAGAAGCTCAAGGGCCACCTCGCCATCGGCCACAACCGCTACTCGACGGCGGGCCAGTCCAACATCACGAACGCCCAGCCCTTCCTGGTGGCCTACTCCCGGGGGATCATCGCCCTCGGCCACAACGGCAACCTCGTCAACGCGGGCGATCTCAGGCACGAGCTCGAGTCCACAGGCTCCATCTTCCGCAGCACCACGGACAGCGAGGTGATCCTCCACCTCATCGCGCGCTCGCTGGAGCAGGAGACCGAGTTCGCCATCGTGGACGCCCTGAACCGGCTCGAGGGCGCCTTCACCCTCGTCATGATGACCCGGGACAAGCTCATCGGGGTGCGGGACCCCTACGGCTTCCGCCCCCTCGTCCTGGGCCGGATGCCCTCCCTGGCGAGCGGCCCGGTGTGGGTGCTGGCGAGCGAGACCTGCGCCCTGGACCTCATCGAGGCCTCCTTCGTGCGCGAGGTGGCGCCCGGGGAGATGATCGTGGTGGACGAGGAGGGCCTCCACAGCCACTTCCCCCTCCAGCCGGCGACTCCCACCCAGTGCATTTTCGAGTTCATCTACTTCGCCCGGCCGGACAGCTACATCTTCGGGGAGAACGTCTACACCGTCCGGCGCCAGCTGGGCGTCGAGCTAGCCCGCGAGGCCGCGGTGGAGGCCGACATCGTCATCCCCGTCCCCGACTCGGGCTTGGCCGCCGCCCTGGGCTACTCGGCGGAGTCGGGGCTTCCCTTCGAGTGGGGCCTGGTGAGG
>JBBTDR010000450.1:0-3977 GCA_038042665.1 Nitrospinota bacterium | reverse complement strand
GGAGATCGGGGTGGTGGGCCTCACCAACGTGCAGTTCGCCGTCCACCGCCGCCAGGTGTTCATCCTGGAGGTGAACCCCCGGGCGAGCCGCACCGTGCCCTACGTGAGCAAGGTCGTCGGCATCCCCTTCGCCAAGGTGGCGGCCCGGGTGATGGCCGGGGCCCGGCTCGGGGAGCTGGGGGTGGAGGAGCGGGAGATCCGCCACTACGGGGTGAAGGAGGCGGTCTTCCCCTTCAAGAAGTTCTCGAACGTGGACGTCATCCTCGGGCCCGAGATGAAGTCCACCGGCGAGGTCATGGGCATGGGGCTGGACTTCCCCACCGCCTTCCTCAAGGCCCAGGAGGCGGCGGGCACGCGCCTCCCCGCGGGGGGCCGGGCCTTCGTCTCGGTGCGGGAGGAGGACAAGGCGGCCGTGGTGCCCATCGCCCAGGCCCTGGTCGAGCTGGGCTTCGAGATCGTGGCCACCGAGGGGACGCGCCGCACCCTCCTCGCCAACGGCATCGAGGCCGGGCTCGTCCACAAGGTGGTCGAGGGGGTCCGCCCCCACATCGTGGACAGGCTTGAGGCGGGCGAGATCGACTTCGTCCTCAACACGGCGGGGGACCGGAAGGCGAAGCAGGACAGCTACTCCATCCGCCGCACCTCCCTCATCCGCAACGTCTTCTACTGCACCACCCTGGAGGCCGCCCACGCGGCCACCCGCTCCATCCGGGCCAGCAAGGAGGCCCCCCGCCCGGTGCGCCCCCTCCAGGACTACCACCGCGGCCTGCGGCCCGCCGCCCTGGGGAGCTAGCCCGTGCGCCGGGCCCTCGCCCTCCTGGCCGCTCTGGCCCTGGGGCTGCTCGCGTGGAGCCCGGCCCCTTGGGCCGCCCCGGCCGCTCCCCCGGCCGCCGAGGCCCCGGCCCGGCCGGGGCTCTCCCTGCGCGAGGCGTTCGAGAGGGGCCGCTCGGGGGTCTGGCTCCGGGCGAGGGGGGAGGTGAGCCAGGTCCTCCGCGACGATCTGGAGGGCCAGCGCCACCAGCGCTTCATCGTCCGGCTGCCGGAGGGGACGACCATCCTCATCTCCCACAACCTCGACCTCGCCCCCCGCGTCCCCGTCCGGATGGGGGACGCGGTGGAAGTCCTTGGCCGCTACGAGTGGAACAAGCGGGGAGGGCTCATCCACTGGACCCACCGCGACCCCAAGGGCAACCGCGAGGGCGGGTGGATCGAGCACAAGGGGGAGAGGTACCGCTAATGCCCTGCTTGGTTCGTTCGTTGAGTAGGTGCGGGGAGCTTGTCATTCCGGCCGAAGCGGAGCGGAGGGAGGAATCTGCTTCTGAAACAAGCAGATTCCTCGCGCCGGAGGCGCTCGGAATGACATCTTGGGGGGCGATTGCTTCGTCGAAGTATTTCTCAAGCGCCACGCGAGGCGGCTTGTGCCGAATTCCATAAGACTTGTCTTATCAGCGGGCCCAGGCCGCCGCGATGAGGCGGGGGAGGGCCGGGGAGGGGGGGCCGCCCTGGTAGTCGCCGAAGAGGGCCATATCGCCGAAGCCCGTCTCCCGGAGGGATTCTTGGATTTCCTCCGGGCGGTAGAGGCGCATGGAGTAGAGGTAGCGCCGCTCGGGCTGGCCGGGCAGGCGCAGGCGTCGGCGGATCTCGTGGCGGTCGCCCTCGGGGGAGGGGACGATCCGGCTCGACTCGGCGACGCGGGCCTCCCCGATGGAGACCTCGCCGTCCGCGGGCAGGTGGCCCCGGAGGTGGTCCGGGTTCTTGAACTCGAGGTAGAGGCCTCCCCCCGGCCGGAGGACCCGGCGCAGCTCGCGCAGCACGGCGCGGTCCTCGGCCCGGGTGCCGAAGTAGCCGAAGGAGGCGAAGAGGAGGGCGGCGGCGTCGAAGGCGCCCGCGGCGAAGGGGAGGGAGCGCATGTCCCCGCGCACCCACCGGCCGCCGGGGGCCCCCTCGCGGGCCTGCCGGAGGAGGGCGGGGCTGAGGTCGAGCCCGGCCGTCCAGTGGCCGCTCTCCCGCCAGGCCCGGCTGTGGCGGCCGTAGCCGCAGGCGAGGTCGAGGATGCGCGCGCGGGGGGGCAGGTCGAGGAGCACCTCCACCGAGGCGGCCTGACCTCGGTCCAGGCATCCTCGAAGGCCTGCATGAGGGCATAATGCTCGTCGAAGGCGGTGGCGTACCAGGGTTCGCCGCGCATGGCCGTGCCGGTCTCCGGGCCGCTTGGGCCGCCCCCCGGGAGGAGCGGGAATGATCCTGAGGCTCATCTTGTACCTGCTCATCTTCCTGGGCATCTACTATGCCATCTCGGGCCTCCTCGCTGGGGCGAAAAAGCGCCCGGGCGAAGGGAAGGGGGAGGACGGGGTGGACGACGTGATGGCCCCCTGCCCCGAGTGCGGGGCCTACTTCCCCATGGGCATCGGGGTGTCGCGCCGCTCCGGGGGCCAGAGGCTCCTCTTCTGCAGCGAGGAATGCGCCGAGCGCCACGCCCGGCGGGGGTAGGGGCGAAGTCCAACAGGTGGTTCCCTGGGCGGCTGCCCGGTGGGGGCGAGAGGCCCGCCCGGCTCCAGCTCCCCCTCCCGCTGGGAGGGGGGTGGAGGCTACCCCAAGAATCGAAGATTTTAGGGTGGCGGCCTTCGGCGAGCTCAGTCGAGCCGTGCCCGCCACCTCCCGGGGGGAAGGAAGGCCTGGCGCTCCCCCACCCCAACCCTCCCCGACTCGACTGAGCTCGTCGCAGGCCGGAGGGAGAGAGGGTGATCTGTAGGGGCGGTTCGCGGCTCGGCTGAGCTCGCCGAAGTCGAACCGCCCCTGCGGCGCTCCGTTGACTTTTCGCGCGCCGGGCGTAAGCTGGATGGGGACGATCCGCCATTCCGCCCGGCCCCGCGGCCTCTGGGGGAAGAAGGCCTGGGGGGCGTGACGCAGCCGGAAGGGGGGGATTTCATGAAGATCTTCATCGACACGGCCAACCTTCAGGAGATCCGCGAGGCGGCCTCGGCGGGGGTGATCGACGGGGTCACCACGAACCCCTCCCTCATCGCCAAGGAGGGGGCCGACATCCACACCCGCATCAAGGAGATCTGCGCGGTGGTGGACGGGCCCGTGAGCGCCGAGGTGGTGGCCACGAAGTGGGAGGAGATGGTCGAGGAGGGCCGCGAGCTGGCCGCCATCCACGAGAACGTGGTGGTCAAGGTTCCCATCGGCCTGGATGGCCTGCGGGCGGTCAAGAAATTCCGCGAGGAGAACATCGCCACCAACGTCACCCTCATCTTCAACCCCGCCCAGGCCCTGCTGGCGGCGAAGGCGGGAGCCGCCTACGTGAGCCCCTTCGTGGGCAGGCTCGACGACATCACCCAGCCCGGGATGGACGTGGTGGCGGACATCGTGCGCATCTTCCAAAACTACGACTTCGCCACCCAGGTCCTCGTGGCGAGCGTGCGGCACCCCCTGCACGTGCTCGAGGCGGCGCGGATGGGGGCGGACGTGGCGACCTGCCCCTTCGGCGTGATCGCCCAGCTCATCAAGCATCCCCTGACCGACATCGGTCTGGAAAAGTTCCTGGCGGATTGGCGGCGAGCCAGCCAGCTGCGCTGACGCGCCCGCGCGGAGGAGTCGCATCCATGCCCATGTACGAATACATCTGCGGCGAATGCGAGCAAGATTTCGAGAGGCTGGTTCCCTCGGCGGCGGCGGCCGCCTCGGTGGAGTGCCCCGCGTGCGGCTCGAAGAAGGTCCACAAGAAGCTCTCGGTGTTCGCCAAGGCGGCGTCCGGAACCACCTCCAGCGCCCTCCCGACGAGCTACTCCAGCGGCTTCTCGGGCGGCGGCCACTGCTGCGGCGGCTCCTGCTCCTGCCACTAGCCCATCACGGAGAATCTCGCTTCCGAGAGTCTCTTTCGAGACCCCTGGCGGCGCGTCCCGGGCCGCGTCCGGGCGCGGGCCGGGGGTCCGCCCACTTGGGGGGAGGCGCCCCGATGCCGTAAGCGCGTGGAGAGC